>CAZVCX010000056.1:0-3937 GCA_964626375.1 uncultured Dehalococcoidales bacterium
AACGATTTCATTAATGCCGTCATATTGTAGTTATATATAGGAGATATCAACACCATGGCACTCGACTCCCGCACCTCCGGATATATAATTTGCATGCCATCTTGAAGGCCAGTGCACCGCTTGTCCTTGCGACACCGCTCACAACCAATGCAGGATTGGAACTGATAATCCCTGAGATGAATCTCCTTTACAGCAACAGTTTGACTCCTCGCTCCTTTAAGCAAGTGTTTCAGCAATATATCCGAATTGCCTCCTTTTCGGGGGCTGCCTCCAACGCCCAGAATTTTTTCCATAGCCACTATTCTTTACCAGATGTATATTCCCAATCAATATATATTGTAACAGCTTTTAACAACCCACTTTCTGAACCTGTCGGCGAATCCGTTGATACACGGCAATAAGCAACCCACATTTTTCATATACGCAGTGTAACTTACACCGGGCCTGATACAGAATGCTGCCTTGACAATTCCCGCCACCTTGTACTACTCTAACTGAGAATTAATATCATCTACAAGTAGATACAATATGAGACTTACAGCAAACAGAATTGCCGGCATATTGAGGCAGCATGGATATCGCCTGACGCCTCAACGACATGCTGTGCTGAAAGCTATCGCTTCCAGCCAAGATTGTATAAACCCCGCCGAAATATGTGCGCGAGTACGACGGGAATACCCCGCTATAGGAATGGCAACCATTTATCGCTCCATTAAAATGCTTGCCGATCTCAGCCTGGTCTGCCGCGTAAACCCGGATAGCAGATCACGAAACTACCTGATGAGAAGGTCCATGAGCCATCACCACCATCTGGTATGCTCGCAGTGTGGCCGAACGGTAGATTTTACTCACTACGATCTGAGCCAGCTGGAGAAGCGCCTTTCCCGGGAGACGGGATTCAGTATTGAGGGACACATCCTTGAAATATATGGTCGGTGCCCTGAATGCTGTGCTGCATCTCCCTCTCCAAATCCCCGGTAACTGCCACTGATATCCAGCATATAAGGCACGATTTCCATAGAAAATTAAGTAATTACCGATCCAGGCACAAAGGAATAATGAAAAACACTTTTGCCAATAAATCGATTCCGTTTTTAATCGCTCTCGCGATGATAATTTTACTGGTACTTATTGCCACTTCCTGCACTACGAAAGTAGAGACTTCGACGAAATTGGTGGTGTTGGTCACTATATCGCCACAGGCGGAGTTCGTGGAGAAAACGGGTGGCGATAAAGTAAACGTCACGGTAATGATTCCACCAGGAGCCAGCCCACATACCTACGAACCAAAACCGCAGCAGATGACGGTACTGTCTAGCGCCCAAATGTATGCCAAGGTGGGATCGGGCGTGGAATTCGAGCGAGTCTGGATGGATAAGCTCATAGCCCAAAACAAAGATATGCTCGTTGTCGATTGCTCCCATGGCGTACAACTACAGACAATGGAAGCCACTAATGCGCACGAAAATGAAGATGGAGACCACGATCGTGGTGCCATGGACCCGCACATCTGGATGTCGCCACGAAACGCGCAAATCATGGTACAGAACATCGCCAATGGACTGATACAGGTCGACCCCGATAACAGGGATTATTACGAGCACAATCGCGATGCCTATTTACAGCAACTGGAACAGATAGACCAGGATATATGCGAAGCCCTCTCGAGGATAGAAAACCGCGCCTTCATGGTTTATCACCCTGCGTTCGGCTATTTCGCCAGCAGCTATAATCTCGTCATGCTATCCATTGAAACCGGCGGCGATGAGCCAACTCCTGCCAAACTTCAGCAATTGATAGAGCAGGCAAAGGAATACAACATCCGCGCCGTGTTCATTGAACCCCAGTTCAATCCGCAAAGCGCCAGGGTCATTGCCAATGCCATCGATGGAGAACTGATCACGATCGATTCACTGGCAAGAGATTACACCGATAATCTACATGCTATCACGGAAAAGCTGGCACGAGCTATGGAATAAGGCAATGAGAACAGAAGAAGTAGTGAGTATCGAGGACCTGTGGGTATATTACGACGGCACGCCTGTACTGGAAGGAATAAACCTCATTGTTGAGCGGGGTGACTTTCTTGGCATTATCGGGCCAAATGGTGGAGGCAAGACTACCCTGCTCAAGGTCATACTGGGCTTGGTTAATCCATCGCGCGGCAAAGTTTTCGTAATGGGGCAAGCACCAGGGAAAAATCGCTATGACGTTGGCTACGTGCCGCAGTACAATCCATTCGACCACGACTTCCCAATCAACGTCCAGAACACAGTTCTAATGGGGCGCAACTCACCGGCGAGACTGGCCAGGCGATACACTCAGGCAGACAAAGAGCTCATGCAAAAGGCCCTGAAAACCGTTGGTATGCTGCACTATAAGAACCACCAGATAGGAAGTCTCTCGGGCGGAGAACAGCAAAGGGTCTTCATTGCCCGCGCACTGGTAAGGCAGCCGAAGATATTGCTTCTGGACGAACCTACCTCCAACATCGACTCTTACATGCAGACTGAATTCTACGAACTTCTGGCAAGGCTAAAAGATGAAATGACTATTATCATGATTTCCCATGATGTTAGCGCCATTTCCATCTACGTGGAAAAGATTGCCTGCCTCAACCGCCAGCTCTTTTATCATGGCTCCGGAGAAATAGAACCAGAGGCACTGGAAGCTACCTACAAATGTCCGGTACAGATGATTGCCCATGGCACAATACCGCACAGGATATTAAAGGAGCACTAAACGTGGAAGTACTCCAATACGAATTCATGCAAAACGCCATTATCGCCGGGCTGCTGGCGTCCATCGCCTGCGGCATAGTGGGGACGTATGTCGTCGTCAAGAAAATTATCTTCATCAGCGGCGGCATTGCTCATGCATCCTTCGGGGGAATCGGACTGGGATACTTCATGGGCATAAATCCAATAATGGGCGCCCTGTTTTTCACGCTGGCCTCGGCACTAGGAATGGGATACATAACCAGAAGGGCCCGCCTGCCCGAAGATACTGTCATAGGCGTCCTGTGGGCGACTGGCATGGCGCTTGGCATCATCTTCATCGGGCTGTCTCCCGGCTATGCTCCAGACCTTTTCAGCTATCTCTTCGGCAATATACTAACCGTACCTTCTTCAGACCTAATATTGATGCTCATTCTGGATGCTGCCATCATCGGAGTAGTCATCGCTTTCTACAAGGAGTTCCTGTCCATCTCTTTCGACGAGGAATACAGCACGGTGGTTGGTATACCAGTAGAAACTTTATACCTGCTCCTGCTCTGTACGATCGCGCTAACCGTCGTCATGTTGCTCAGAATAGTGGGCATGATACTTATCATTGCCCTGCTTACCATTCCGGCTGCAATGGCCAGGCAGTTCACTCACGACTTGCGAAAAACGATGCTTCTAGCGATACTTTTCGGGATCGTTATTAACTTCGGCGGCCTCTGGATTTCCTACTCTCTGGACCTGGCATCAGGAGCCACGATCGTTCTCCTGGGAGGCGCAGCGCTTTCAATTACGCTGTTAATTGCGAAAATTCGCAGGCAACGCCATAATCAATCCCATTATACTTAGATAGAGATGCCGACTACCTCACTCCACCCCTGGTCTATAAAGAAGCAATGCATTCTTATCGAGTGGGGGAAAACCAGTACTTTCCCGGGGTAGTGCTCGCCAGCGAGAAAAGAAAGAGAGAAAACAAATGACAACGACTGGTCTTAACCTAGTGCTCGCTGGAAATGAAGTCCTTGATCTGAGCATAGGTAAACACTGGCCCATCACGACAAACGTATAGGTTGCCGATGTTACAGCGACCGCACTTACCAATGCCGCACTTCATGCGCTTCTCCAGAGTAGTTATCATCTGTTCAGGAACAAAACCGAGCTTCTCCAGTGCGGGAAAGGTAAACCTGATCATAATTGGCGGTCCACAAACGATA
>CAZVCX010000057.1:0-3872 GCA_964626375.1 uncultured Dehalococcoidales bacterium
GTGGAGTGGGAATGGCTCCGATGCGCGCATTGATGCTGGCGCTACTGCATGAAGCCGATCAGTACAAGAATATCATCCTGCGCTATGGAGCGAGAGAACCATCGCTTCGAATATACAAGGCCCTCTGCAAGTCGTGGGAGATGGATTCCAGGGTAAATGCTATTTATACCGTAGACGTTGCCGACGATACATGGCCAAGCGATGCACAACACCGCGTGGGCGTTGTGCCCACCATCATGGCCCCAGAGGACATTCAGGATGTTAAAAATGCTTTCTCCGTCAGCTGTGGCCCCCCCATAATGTTACGATTTATAGTTCCCGTACTGTTGAAAATGGGGTTTTCTCCAGACCACATGTATTTCTCCCTTGAGAAGAACATGAGCTGTGGCATGGGATTATGTGGTCATTGCAGGATAGGAAACCTCTATGTTTGTAGAGATGGAGCTGACTTCTCTTACGAGCAGATCAAAGATTACCCCGATGCATGGACTTGAGAGACAAATGGAAAGGATAGAGAGCTACTGTATGTTCTGTTCTTTAGGGTGCAAGCTCGCTATAAAGACGAGCAAGAGCGAGGTTACAACTCCCGATTTTTGCCCTGACTTTCCCCTAACAGGAGGGAATTTATGTCCCAGAGGGCTTTACGCAACGGAACTATTGAATCATAACCAGAGGACAGTTTGCCCCCTGGTCCGAGAGGGGAGAACCTTTCAGGAGATATCCTGGGATGAAGGTTCCCGTCTCCTGGCCTCCAAAATAAAAGAGTTGAGAAATAGCTACGGCTCTCAATCCATTGGGATCATCATTGATCCCAACCACACCAACGAAGAAATTGTTGCTGCACGAGAGCTGGCAAAAGTCATTGGCACTGATAATATCACCTGCAGTTTCCCTCCTAACGATAGGGAGCTCTTAGGTATCCCTGGCATAAATTCAAATAACATTGCCAAAGATATAGAGGATGCTAATTGCTACTTAATAATAGGTGACCTGTTCGTGAGACACCCCATACTGGCCAAAAAAATCATAGCATCCAAGTACAAGTCAAGGGAGAACAGCGTTGTCGTCATAGATCCAAAGCGAACTAACACGGCATGGCATGCCAGCATTCACCTTCAAAACAGGCCCGGGAGTGAAGCTATCTTGCTCATGGGCATCTTAAAATCTTTCTTCAACCATTATCCAGAAAAAGGCAAAGACCTGAGGAAGAAGCTGGAATCACTCCCTGACGAGGACATCGCCAGAGCCACTGGCATCAATCTAGAGCAACTGGCTGCGGTATCTCGAGGTTTCAATAATGCCGAGAAGGGCATGGTCATTTTATGCCCCAGCATCAAGGGAGTTAGAGATATCGGTATCCTCTCTCAACTTGCCAGATTGCTGGCAGAAAATTCCAAGGGTGACAAACAATATATGCCCTTGTTCACCTACGGCAATGCCGTAGGCGCTTTCAAAATGAGTACAGGGAAAAATTGGCTAAGTTTACCCCATTTAATAAGTAAGATTTCATCAGGGGAGATAAAGTTGCTCCTCGATTTTGGCGAGGAATTATTGTCTTCTTATCCTTCACCGGAAATACAGCAGGGATTGGAGCAATTAGAATTCTTCGCTGTTTCCTCAATTTTCACCTCAGAAACTGAAAACCTGGCTCACCTTATTCTACCCTGTGCCAGTTGGGCAGAGAAAAGAGGTACCGTCAACTTCTTCGATGGGCGCAGGGAATCACTAAAGCCATTTCTAGCCCCAGCTGGTGCGTCCAGAGCTGACCTAGATATCATCGCTGAAATCTCCCATCAACTCGGCACTTCTCTTAACAAGAGCAAAATCCAACAAGAAATTGAAGCTGCAAAAGCTGGATCCCTCAATATAGGCAGGCCCTTAAAAGGAATCGAAGACTTGTTGAAAGAGGCACTGGTTAAAGATGAAGAATTCCCCTACCTGCTAATATCATGCAGCGCCACAGGACATTTTGCCGATGGATCCATCACCAAAAACATGAAGTGGGCTCGAGAGACATTTCCGCTATTATGGGTTGAACTCAACTCTGATGATGCACACCATATGGAAATTAAAAACGGAGACGAGGTCATAATATGTTCGCGAAAGGGACAGATAACACTGCCTGTTCAGATAACCAGTAGATTGCAGCCGGGAGTAGTCAACGTGCCATCATATTCCACCGAGATACGGAGCATCTTCTCATGGGAAATTACACCTGCAGGTGAATTTAAAACTGGGCCGGAAAGAGTGAGAATTTCAAGGAAACAGGAATGAAAAAAGTCTTTATCGACATCGATCGCTGTATCGGTTGTTACACCTGTTCTGCAGCCTGTTATTACTCTCACAGCGACCACAGGAGCACGGTTGGTTATGGCGAACTGCGCGAAGATGCCAGATTGCCCTTCATTTGCCGGCACTGCGATGAACCCGCTTGTTTGAACGCCTGTCCCAGAAATGCTATTAAAAAGCTAGACCATGGGATAATCAAGAGAATGAATTTGCTCTGCACCGGTTGTGGTGCCTGTGCCCTTGCTTGTCCTTTTGGAGTAATCGAGCCCGATATACGGTCCTATGTAATTTCCAAGTGTGATCTTTGCCCTGACAGGATAGCTGAGGGGAATGAACCAGCCTGCGTTGCTGCCTGCCCGGCGGGGGCTTTGGCTTTTAGAGATGCTGATGAAGCAGGAGAAAAATCAATTCTACTGGGAGGCAGGATGGAAGGGCACCATCCCGTCTTCAGGAGAACATAGATGCTTTTCTCTCATGGATTAATGGACATCTTCTACCTAGTTATATTCCCTGGTTTCATCTTCACTATGACAATCGGTCTATTATCCACCCAGATAGACAGGAAGATATCCGCCAGGCTTCAATGGAGAGTAGGTCCTCCATGGTATCAACCTTTCGCTGATGTGGTTAAATTACTGGGGAAAGAGATCATCATACCGGAGGGGAGCAACAAGATAAGCTTCCTCCTGATACCATTCGTAGGATTTGCTGCAGTAATACTGCTCTCTACAATGATATGGTTGGCCAACATATATCCTGAGAGCAGCTTTGTTGGCGATCTCATAGTAATCATATATCTGCTATATTTGCCCTCAATTGCATTGATAATTGGGGGTTCTGCTTCACGAAATCCCTTCGGAGCACTGGGAGCTAGCCGCGAAATGAAACTCATGCTCGCTTATGAGTTGCCTTTCCTTCTAGCAATCTTCACCATAGTAGTAAAGAACGGTGGCATAATTTCTCTGGGGGGCATCTTGAACTATCAGGTAAGCAACGGAGCCATGATAACACAAGGCGCTTCGTGCATCATTGCCTTTATCGTGGCCTTATTCTACATACCGGCCAAACTGGGAGAAGGCCCTTTCGATATAGCTGAAGCCGAGACGGAACTGGCATCTGGCCCACTTATCGAGTACTCTGGAGTAACTCTGGCAATTTTCAAGCTGACCAAGTCAATGTTGCTTTTCACCGTTCCGATTTTCATCCTATCGCTATTTGCAAAAAATATCTGGACACCTTGGACTATTCTGTGGTATCTACTTATCCTTTTTTTCGTTATACTGATAAAAAATACAAATCCCCGTCTCCGCATCGACCAGGCGCTGAAACTTCTCTGGTTTCCCCTTTCAGGTTTATCATTGGCAGGGATAATTCTAGCGGCAGTAGGATTGTAAAAAGATGAGTGACCAGCATAAGCTAACCAATATAAGTAGATGGGGACTAAAAAAGTCGCCGTGGGCATTTCATCTCAGCACTGGTTCGTGCAACAACTGCGACATTGAACTGCTAGATGCCCTAACTCCAAGGTTTGATGTCCAGAGATACGGAAGTGTCCTGGTGGGTTCTCCCAGACATGCTGATAA
>CAZVCX010000058.1:0-3074 GCA_964626375.1 uncultured Dehalococcoidales bacterium
TGAGGTTTACAGAATCGAACACAACAAGAAAAACAGCGAGGAAGCTATCAAAGAAATTATTAAGGATTACAAGCCACTAAAAGAGTACAAAGAGTACAAGGGAAAAAATAAAAAGAGTTGGTGGAAAAGGTTCTAGTGCTCAGTTTTCACCCAATATTTTGTGAATCCAAAGAAAGGAGGTGGCATGTTTGGTTTAAGCAACATAGTCATAGGTATCATAGCAATTGTTGCCGGTTTACTTATACTCATATTTCCTAGTTTACTGATATGGGTAGTCGGTATTTTCCTTATAGTCTGGGGCATTTTCACAATGTTGGGCAAGAAATAGTAGGGTTAACACTCTTCATTTTAGAAAGGAGGTAAGATTCTAATGCCAAGTATTACGTTTCCAGCTTTAGGTCTATTGATGGGGATACTAAGCCTGATTTTCGGTATTATCGTTATGATTTTCCCCAAAATACTGAATTATTTGGTTGGTATTTATCTCGTCATCATTGGCGTAATGGCTATTATAGCGTACCTCAGATAAAGATGACTCTGGTGGTACTGAGTTAGCCACCGCTAATTAGTGTTTTGCTTGCCCCTTGCATAACACATAGCGTTATTATCGGGGAGGCCTGTATAATAACCAAATAGGCTTACTTCTCTGGGCAGCTAAGTGAGTAGTGTCGATAAGTAAAAGGAGGACAATATGCCCGGTTTGCTCTTAATTATTGGTATTATCCTATTGGCTTTGTGGCTGCTGGGACTACTTATAGGATTCATAGCAGGCCCGTTCCTCTGGGTTTTACTTGTGATTGGAATCATCTTGCTGATTTTCTGGTTGGCGCGGAGAAGAAGATAAGAATCCGGGGCTCCTTAACCCTGCCCGAAGGAGGATCAGACGCACCGCAGAGCGGGAAACAGCAATACCCTCTCGTTCCGCCAGAAGCTCAGTGAAGTGCTGAGTGTTACAGCCAGCGCAGGTTGACTGCATCACTTCTAGCACTCTTCTCTTCAGTCCATCATCGAGGGTATTGTGAGGTTTCCTTCCACGATTACCGTGTGATAGTGCTGCAGCGCCCTCCCTTCTATACGCTGCTAGTATCCTTCTCACATGGCGTAGCGAGAGACTCAACACCTCACATGCCTCCCTCACCGTGATCCTGCCTGCCTCTACCCCGTTCAAAACCATTAACCTGCTCTGCTCCTTCTTGCTCAGTGTCACCATCTCCTTCATGGTGACATTTTCGCTTAACAGCTAAGGGTGACAAAATCGTAGAACATTAACAAGGGTTTTTTCGAGATTTGTTGGCTCTTTGTCAAATTGTGTGAAAATAGCTTCGAGATGGTACAAACCCCAAAAGCATTTTTCTCCAGTACACCTCCACATTTCTCAGGCCATAAGAAAGACGCTTTAGCATCTTAATCTTGGTGTGACACCCTTCGGTAAAGCCATTAGTGGTGCAGTTATCAAAGTGGTTCAGGATAGGCTCCTTCCACCGTTTCAAGGTGTTGCCCCATCTTATAAGCTCTCCATCATCACCCGATTTAAGATTAAAGATGATGTTATCCAGTATCCTGGCAGCTTCTTTTTTACTTTCTTGCCGGTAGAGTTCCCTTATCTTCTCCTTAGCCCAATAGAATCCCTTCAGCCCGGGGTACCTTTCCAGAAGAGTATCCACCTTCTGCTTTCTCTCCTCAGTGAGTTTTTCCCTGCCTATGAGGAATATCTTCTTCGGTATCGTTACTCTCCTCTTACGCAGCATATCTTGTTCTATCCTTCTAGCTTCGTCCATTCTTCTGTTGGAATCGGCAATCACATGGAAAGGATCAACTACTACCTTAGCCTCAGGGAATACTTCTTCAGTTACCTTACGTAGAGATTCCTTCATATCTATGCATACCTCTTTAACCTTCTTTGCGGGAATCTTTTTCAGAAACATCTTGAGGGTGGCAATTCTATCGTCCCTCAGAATTCCCAACATCTTCCTCTTTTTAACCTCGGTTACTGTGTGCACCAGTTCCTGGTGTCTGAAGCTATGCTCATCGATGCCCAGGTATATTTCGTCCTCATCCTGTATGAAACCCAGCGCTTCCTGGTCTATTTCCCTCTCCAAAAGGCGACGTAGTGTGCTGTAGCCCACTCCTGGCTCTCGCTTCACCTGACTGAAGTTTCTGTCCTTGAGTTGCCATAAGGCCTCGGCTTCGGCCTGCCTGGTAAGCCTGGAATGGGACCGCACCAATTCCCTGCCCTCAGTGAAGGTATGCCGGCAGTCACGACACTTCCAGCGGCTACGGTGAAGTTCAAGGTAAACCTTTTTGCCATTGCTCCAGGTATGAAGTACTTCCCTCGGCTTGCACACGCCATGCCTGTAGAGCTTACTCGAGCTGCAATGAGGGCATTTCCTTCTTCCCTTAATCTCTGTCTCCACTATCACCTTCCCTTCTTCTCCCCAGACCACCCCCACTCTGTAATCTGATCTAGTTCAGATAGATTAGTGACACACAGGCATGAAAGGACGCTATAATGGTTGCACTATGAGTGTTTATAGCAAAATTCCGGGATATAGGCGCCTGGCAAGTATCCCGGTGCTATCAAAGAAAGCCAGGCGAAGACTTAAATGGTTCGATTACTACAAATCCCATAATCAAAACGCCCGCCTCACCTGTCGCTATTTTGGCATCTCTCCTCAAACCTTCTACCGCTGGAAAAGGCGCTATGATCCCAGGCATATAGAGAGTCTGGAAGATCATTCTCATCGCCCCAGGCATGTAAGACAGCCCACTTATTCTGTGGAACTGGCTGAGGCTGGGCTTAGACTGAGAGAGGAATACCCCAGATGGGGAAAGGACAAGCTGGTGATACTTTTACGCCGTCAGGGATTTGCCTCATCTGCTTCCACAGTGGGCAGGATACTTAAGAAGCTGAAGGAGCGTGGTGTATTAAGGATGTGTTGAAAGTTTGGGGGAAATGAACTGAAAGTATAATAATGGGCTCACCCCGGCAAAACTCCAATAAGGAGGTGTGAGCCCATGCAGGTAAAATACCTGGCAACTCTGAGTTTACCCGATGAAGGGTGGGATGTAAATAT
>CAZVCX010000059.1:0-17939 GCA_964626375.1 uncultured Dehalococcoidales bacterium
CTTCGGATCCCATTTTCTTCTTTTCATGGCTGTCTTTCTCCCGGTTACCAGCCATTTTACTCCCTTAGCTAACTCCCTGCCTTAATGGGGAGCAGTATAGTGGCATTCGCCTTGGTATTGAACTCCACATCAAGTGGATCGAAGAAGCAATAGCTGCAATCAACGACGATTTGGATCATCAGATCCGAAGCAGCCCCTCGTGGCGAGAGAAAGATATTCTTCTCAAGAGCGTGCCTGGCGTTGGCAAGGTGGTATCAACTACTCTGATCGTTGAGTTACCCGAGTTGGGACAGTTGAATCGTCGTCAGATTGCCGCTCTGGTCGGGGTGGCACCGCTTAATCGCGACAGCGGTACTCTGCGTGGTAAACGCACCGTGTGGGGAGGTAGAACCAAGCTCAGAGCGGCTCTGTACATGGCTGCTTTGGTTGGTATCAAGCGCAATCCAGTGTTAGCTATCTTTTACGAGCGCCTATTGAATGCTGGTAAAGCCAAGAAGGTAGCCCTGGTAGCTTGTATGCGAAAGTTACTTACTATTCTCAATGCTATGATACGATCAAAGGCCGTTTGGCAATATGTTGCAGTGGAGACAAAATGAAGACAGTTGCTTTCCCCAATGCTACTTCCTTATATGGACTCACTAAACTTGGTGCCCATATTATAAACGGCATTTTCAACGCTCTCATATGCCAGCTCTGTTGGCGTCTTACCTGATCTCTTTGCCTCATCCAAGAGCTTTCTTATGTTGTCCCGGCACACCAACTCTATCCTTGGCTTTATCCTTTCAAAAGATGCGTCGTTTTCAAACACATAACTCGCCCAGCCCGAAATAACACCACCAACATTGCATGCCCAATCAATAATAAAAAGAATACCTGCATCTGCAAGTCTCTTGGCTAGCTCTATTTCACCTTCCTTGCTAACTGCCCTCAGTTGGTTATTGGCCGCGCCGACTATTATATTGAACTTAAAGTCCTTTATCCTCTCCTTTGTTACTATACCTCCTATCGCACACGGCGCGAATATATCAGCGTCAACTGAATATATATCCTCAGGCTTTATGTATTTGACTAAGTCCATCCCCCACTTCTCCTGCAGCTTGGATACACGCCCTAGATTCACATCATTAACCGTAAGTTTAGCTCCCTCCCCTAATAAGTATTCTGCCAGCGGGAAGCCAACCGCTCCTAGCCCCTGAACTGCTATTCTCTTACCGCTAAGACTATGCCCATATACAAACTCACATGCTTCTTTTATGGCTAGGTAGACTCCGTAGGCGGTAGGACCGCCTGAAGATCCCATAACGGTCTTTTTGCCACCAGCAATATTCCCGGTGAACTTTTCCCTCAAAACATCAGCGAATTCAGGACTGAACCCCATATCTGGACCAGTAAACGACCTTGTCCTATCAATTGCATAGGCAAGGAATCCGAGGGACTCATCGTCATCTAATTTCACATCATTACATTGCACTACTATCTTAGACCCACCGTAGGGAAGGTTAGCTATCGCATTTTTATAGGACATAGCTCTGGCAAGATTTAGGCCATCTACTAGAACGTCTATCTCTGGCTCGCTTAACTCGTGTCTTCGTATACCACCGGTGCGCAATGAGTGTCTTCTATTTCCTATCCCCAAAGTGTTGACATGTTTACAATACATCACGCGTATATTCTTTTCTCGATTGTAGTAGAACTCGATGCCATGGTGTTTGCCTTCTCTGAGAAGCTGTTCAATGCTCTCAAGATATTCTTTTAGTCCTAGGTCACTGAATCTATTAAGCAATGCTAAGGTCCCAATAGCCCTGTAATTAGAAGTAAGAATATCCTCGGCAGTAAAATCAACCATATAACTATTCCACTTCGTGGGTGCATCCCACTCCTTCATTCCTCTTAATACAAACGCGTTACTTTTCTTATTGTAGAAGATTTCCAAAGTCGTTAACTCTTCGCTGTCCATTACACTGAAAACACTCTTGGTTTCATCCATCATTTACCCTCCTTTAAGGTCTCACCATATTGTAGACGAACTTGACCATATCTACAGGGTCAAAAACTGGTAAGCCTGTTGCGTGTCGTATAGCATCCGAGTAAAGTGGCATCTCTGTACACTCACAGACAATCGCCCCGACCTCAGGATTGTCAGAGACCATTTTCTTAGCCACATTAACTATTGCTTGCTCAACCTCTTCTCGTTTGAAACCCTCATCAAGTCCGGACCACCAAGTCTCACAATAATCAGACTCTGTCATACCTGCAATTGTAATTGGAATTGATTCGTCAATTCCGCATTCTCTTAGAAGCAGTTTATCCCAACGAGTAAGAGCTTCGGCACTGGACGTTAATATTCCAACCTTCTGGCCTTTCCTTAATGTTCTGGAAATTAGTGGTACAAATAGCACACTAGAAGTAAAAACTGGAATACTTACAGCCTCCGATAACTCCCTCTGTATTGTTCCTGTTAGGCCGCAGTTAGTCACAATGGCGCGCACCCCTCCTCCTCCAATTCTTTAGCACATCTAACCCATTTAGGGAGATTCCATCCGTGCCACTCCTTTTCTTTATCTTCAGGTGCTTTATGAGGATAGAGGAACTTCAAACGTATGGGGAAATCGTATGTTGTCATATAACTTGTATGACCATGGGTACCAAAAGACAGACACCAAAAGCCAAACGCAATCATACCTACTGATTCACCGAAATCAAATTTCCACCTTTCATCCTCAGGTATTTCTATTGTTACTGGGCACCTCTTCTCCGGGTCCCATACCGGCTTAAATTTCTTACTCATCTCTTAATTCACCTCATTAGCTAAGACACGCGGTGGGACTAAATCAACCACGGCTAGTCAGTACCCCAAACGCTCAAGGCGGGAACGTATTCTTTCACCAGGACTTCCAACACCCGGCTTTTGCTGGCTTCCTCCGGCAGTAGAGGAAGCTATTGTTCCTCCTGAAGCTGCTAGCACTGTAGCTACTGACCCAAGTGCATCTGACCCGTAGACTAAGTTTATGTTGTCTAGTCCTGTGCCTTTTAGCCCCGGATGGTCCCACCCATAGCGATAGGCTCGGAATACCATGTTGGTCATGCTGCCGACTTCCGGGTAGTTGACTGGGTGATAAATGGGATTAACATATTCCCAAACTATTTCACATGCAGGAGTAACTTCAAAGAATCGTCCCTTCGGTGCTTCACACACCAAGGTGTTTCTATTGGGTAACCTCTGAGCGCTGCCCATGAAGGAGCCGTAAAAGTCATCCAGTCGCTCAGCATGGTACTCCCATTCAATCTCATTAGTGGTTGGGTTAATCTCTATTACTCGACTGTAATCCGGAGGTGTTAGCCGGTGCCTACCATTGTCGAAAACCAGAATATTGCCATTATCCAGTTCAGTCGGGTTGTGCGGGTAGCCAAGCTTTCTTGCCACTGCTTCTATGTACGCCCAGTGTGTCTGGTATAGCTGTCTTCCATCTCCGGGGTGCCCATGTCCCCAGCGCCAGATGATATTGCCCGTGGACTTTTGGACAATTTGGATCTGGCTCATGAAGGCGTAGCTGACGATGATATTCCCATCACGCATAACATAGCAGGCATTGGCTTGCCCCCACCTATCCCGAGAACATAGTGGACATATGATATCAACATCAGGGTCGAAGTGCTCGTAAGCGAGCCATTCCCAGACAACCTCACCCTCGGGATTAATCTCGTGAAGAACATCTGACCAAATAATCCCATCGCGCTCAGTTCTGGGAACACCACCTTTAATTCTAGCCGCAATCTCATCAGGTATTGGTGTCCACTTGAGAACCATAGTATTACCATTGTCCATGCGGAAGAAGTCGTGGCTAAGGTACGGGTCTTCATACTCCCATACCAGATCGCCATTCCAATCTATCTCCCGCAGCCACCTTGCTGAGCCTCCGAAGTCACGCAGTGACCCTTGCGGATCCTTACCTGCGTAGAGCAAGTTACCGTTTGGTAGAAGCCTCCCATGGCAGCCCAGAAGATGTGGCAGATGCCACATGTGGACGAACCGACCCTGCATGTCAATCAGGTACACATCCTTCCCCATTAGCGGGGCGAACAAGGTATAGCCGTTGTATGCTTTCCTAAAGTCGTAGTATCTCAAAGGTGGCAAACTCCGTTCCAAAATACCCATAATAGCCTCCTTACTTATTTTATTTCATCATGCTAGGTAAGAACAGAGCAATCTGGGGGAAAAGTGTCAGGATAACCAAACCAAGCACCATAGCCAGAACGAAGGGGAAAATACCCCTGAATATAGTCTCAATGGGAATATCCTGAGCTACCCCCTTGATGACAAACGTATTCATACCAATCGGCGGTGTAATCATCCCCATCTCCATCATTACCACCATTATTATCCCAAACCATATAGGGTCAAAACCTAAACCTATGATTGTAGGAAAGAAGATGGGGAGGGTGATTATCATCGCCGGGACGATGTTCATAACACAGCCAAGGAACACATAGATTAGCAAAACAAGCGCTAAAATAACATAGCGATTTATCGCCAGTCCGACTACGAAGTTGGATATCAGAAAGGGAGCCTCGCTTGCTGCCAGGAAGTAACTTAGCATGAAAGCACCAATAAGGATAATAAACAGCATAGCTACCGTCCGCCCCGACTCAAGCAGGGCAGTAACCAGCCTTTGCCATCTAAGTTCCCTCTTAGCCAAGCCAATAATTAAAGCTCCGCAGGCGCCAATAGCTCCGGCTTCAGTAGGGGTGAAGATTCCCATATAGATACCCCCGATAACCAGCAGGAATAGTATCAGCATCGCCCAAGTACCCCTAAGTGCCAGCAGTCTCTCTTTAAAGCCTACTCTAGGTCCCCGAGGAGCTAGCTGGGGGTTGAGGCGAGCCTGTCCGTAGATGAGAAGCATAAACATGGAAGCGAGGAGCAACCCGGGTAAGATGCCAGCAAGAAACAGTTTGCCAATAGACTGGTCAGTAATAATGCAATAAAATATCATGCCGATGCTGGGGGGAATCATAGTGCCGAGTGTGCCCCCAGCAGCTACACAGCCGGTAGCTAGCTGGGGGCTATAGTTGTACCTTTTCATCTCAGGCAAGGCTGCTGAACCCATGACAGCTGCGGTAGCAAAGCTATCGCCGCAAATGGCGCCAAAGCCGGTACACCCGGCAATAGTAGCCATAGCCAGACCACCCGGCAGCTGCCCCAGCCACTTATGTGTGGTGTTATAAAGGTCCCGGCTTATTCCTACCTCAGAGCAAATATAACCCATAAGCACGAAAAAGGCGATAACACATAAGCTATAGTCAGCTACGGTCTCGAACGGTACCTTCCCGAGATAGTGGAAACCGGCGTTTATGCCTGAGATATAGCTGCTGCCGAAAAAGCCTACCAGGAGCATGACGAAAGCAATGTACATTCCAAGAGCCAGAAATAGAAGCAGGATACCAAAACCAATGAATGCCATAGCCTCAGCTGGGGGGTGTAGCCACACTATCGCCCCAAATAATAGTGAAACCAGCACACATCCTGCACCGAATAGCAGCCATTGCCGGCTCCTCGCTACCTCAGCTAGAGAGCGGAGTAATTCTGCCATCAGGGCTACAGCCAGCAGGGCACCGCCGAAAGCTGCCAGAAAAATGAAAGGGGAAAAGGGCACTCCTAGTGTAATGCTTTGCGCACCCTGCTCCCACTTAGCCAGAGCATAAACAACAACACGCCAAACCATCAAGGAGCAGAGTCCTAAGCTAATAAGACTGGTGATACTATTAATGACTGGCCGAACCGAGTGTGGCAGCCGGGAAAGCACCAAATCTACCTTGACGTGGCGCTTCTGGACGGCGGTATAGGCTATCCCGAAGAAGACCAGGATAACCAGCATAAACTCTTCCAGCTCAAGGGTGCCAACTACAGGTTTCCCAACGAAGTAGCGTAGAAAGACATTTACCCCCATAAGCAGCACCATGAGCAGGAGGATACTGGTACCTATACTATTTACTACATTTGTTACGGGCTTGAGTACCCTATCTATGTAGTTTCCAGCTTTATCTAGCACTACCCCTTACCTTATCCTCATTCAGAGTACTTTTCGGCAAGTCTAAGCGCTTCATCAAGGACTTCCTGTCCCGGCAAGCCTTTTGCTTCCAGCTCCGCTACCCAATCATCCAATATATCCTTAAGGAGTCCATCCAATCTGGCTTTTTCCTCCGCTGACAGGTTAGTAAAAGTATGCCCTTTATCTTTCATCGCTTGGATAGCGGGTTGATCAGTTCCGTCAAAGACCTCACCAAACATCTCAGCAGCTGCGGTGCCGCTGATTCCCTCTATGGCTTCCTGAATATCTGATGGCAGGCTGTTCCACTTGTCAAGGTTCATGATTACGGCAAAGATATTAGTGTGAAAGTTGCCATTCTGAAGATGACAGGACAGTACCTCGTCTAGCTGAAATCCCAGCATAGGACCAAAAGGCCCCATGTGTCCATCCAGGACTCCCTTTTCCAGAGCAAGGTAGCTATCAGGCATGGGTAGGAATTCTGGCGTACCTCCCAGTGCTTCAGTTATTGCTGTGTCTTCAGGCCCGCCACACCGTATGAGTAGCCCCTCAATATCCTCCAGGGTATGTATTGGTTTGTTTGCAGTATGAAGTTGGTAGGCCGAGGTTGAATAAAAGAAGAGCACCTTCACGCCTGCATGCTCTGCCTGAATCTCAGGAAATTTCTGGTAAAGGTCCCAGCCAACCTTCCCCGCAACCTCAGCATTAGGGAGCCCTAAAGGTGTGTTCATAACTATAGTCAAGGGAAAGCGTTCTGGCTCAAAGGGCTGCGAAATCATAGATATGTCGCAAACACCAGCAATAGTCGCATCAAAAGCATCTTCTATCTTGGCTAAAGCATCGCCAGGGAAAACAGATACTTTAACCCTGCCATCGGTAACATCCTCTACCATCTTTGCCCAAACCTCATAGGCTTCGGTGGTCATGGGATGTGAGGCCGGGTAACTTTCGTTAAGCTTGAGCTCTATCGGTGCAGGTGTCGGTGCAGGTGTCGGTTCTGGCTCGGCACAGCCGCCAATGACTAAGCCAATCATCAGCATAACTACTACAGAAATAAATAATACTTTGCTTTTCATTATTTAAAAACCTCCCAAAAATTTAGCCATGATACTAGTATATTACCTCATTTCTCACCCCCTTCAGAGCCATCCCAAAACTTTGGCACTAAGCCACTGATTACCTTGGTTAATAATAAAGTAGCACAACCTACCTATATCCACAATCGGGTGAGGACACGATTTTTTGGTATATAGAAGCCTGACTTTTGGGGCTGTTGCAGGATATGCCCCTTGAATAAGAAGAGGAGGTCTTGGGGATTAAAGTAGTTTTAAAAGCGAGCTAGGGTACGATTAATCCCTCGCGGATAGCATAGCGCACCAATTGAGTGCGGTCATGAACCTTAAGCTTTCCCATTGTAGTGCACTCCTGTTAGTCAAGGGTAGCTATATGAAATCCACGCCTGTAGTGCATCTGCCAGCTCAAATGGGCTATTCCATTCCCGTAGCCAGAGTAATTCCTCTTTCATCGTCCTGAAGAACCTCTCGGTATCCGCATTCCCCCTGGGATTATTGTAACTGGTGAATGCCTGGTGTATGTTGAGCTCACGGCAGGCTCTCATAAACCCCACCGAGGTAGGCTGGCTGCCGTTATCAGACATCAAACATAAACCGTATTCGCGCACTCCGTTAGGGAATTGCAGGGTGACTGCCTCCTCAAGGGCCTCCAGCCAGTGCTTCCCGCGGCATTGCATTCCAGCATAGTAACCGACGATTTTCTTTGTGTACCAATCCAGTACCACCGCGATATACATCCACCCAAACCCGTTGACCATTACCTTGGTCATATCGATGCCCCACCAATGGTTGGGGCGCTCCGGTCTGGGTTTACTTCTTCCAGAAACTCTACTGGCTTTAAGCTTTGTATCCGGCTTGACCAGTAAATCATGCCGCTGCATCAAACGTAGCACCCGCTTCTTGTTAATCTCCAGACCATCAACGTATTTGAGATAAGCCCACATCCGCCGGTACCCCCAGAAGGGATGCTCCACTTTAATTTCCTTGATACGTTCTAACACGGGTAGGTTACGCTCCACAATACTGACTGATTCCCGTCTCATGTTAACCACTCTTCGGTTTTTTTTAATTCTACCGTTAAGTCTCCAATGATTTTCCGGAGGTGAGCGTTTTCCTTGCTTAGCTTTTCGCCCTTCTTTTCGTGGTCGGCGAATACCTGGTGCGCATTGGCGAGAAATTGATCCCGCCACTGGTAGTACTGGGTCTGGCTGATTTGATGTTCCAGACAAATCTCCCTTACCTGTTTGCCTTTGATCCCCTGCAGAACGATCATGGCTTTAGTCTTCGGATCCCATTTTCTTCTTTTCATGGCTGTCTTTCTCCCGGTTACCAGCCATTTTACTCCCTTAGCTAGTTCCCCCTGAAAAAGTCGAGTGTAGCCGAACGTAAGCGAAGCTGGTAAAATAGGGGCAAAGGAGGTAGCTCCAATGCTTCGTATAGATAACAGTAGTCAACAGAGCCCCTCGTTGTGGGAGACGGTGTTACCGCCGGAACTTTTCCAGATGAATGAGGAGTTGACCAGGGTAGACGAGCTGCTTGATGATGAACAGTTTTTCGCTCCTTTTCGGGAGAGATTTGGTACGCGCATGGGCCGGCCGACCACCGCCGTAGCCACTTACTTGCGACTGATGTATCTCAAGCATCGTTATCAATTGGGCTACGAGGTACTGGTAAAAGAGGTCAGCGACAGCCTTGCCTGGAGGCGTTTCTGCCACCTGGATTTAGATGACCGTGTTCCCGATAGTACCACATTGATTAAGCTGACTCACAAGTATGGCGAAGACACGGTGCGTTCTCTAAATGACACTCTGGTGCTGAAACTGAAAGAAGGGAAGGTAATCAGGGGCAGGAAATTGCGCATCGATACCACGGTGGTGGAGTCTGACATTTACCATCCCACGGATACGGGGCTGCTGAATGATGGCATCAGGGTAATCACCCGCGTTGTCAGCAAGCTGAAGGAGGTGATTCCCGGCATCGGGAGCAGGTTTGTGAAGCACACGCGGAAGGCAAAGAAGGTATATCTTGGCCTGATGAAAGTCATGAAGGGAAGAAACGGCAAGGACAAGGCCGCTTTGAAAAATGCCCAGAAAAAGTTAGTCGAGATAACAGAGGAAACCATCGCCGGTGGCCGAGCGGTACAAGCGGAGCTGGAGTTGCTCCAGGAAAAGCCGCCTTTGGTGGACGGGCTAAGGGGGCAGTTGAGTGATTGGATCGAGGCGGCTGAGAAGGTAGTCCGGCAGACGCAAGAGGTAATCAAGGGAAATCGGCGCCTTCCGCGGCGGCTGGTAAGTCTGTTTGATGTTGGTGCCCGCCCGATAAAGAGGGGTAAAGCGCGGACGGATACCGAGTTTGGGCGCAAGGTGCTTTTGGGAGAGACCGACCACAGCATCATCACCACCTACGATGTGCTCGAAGAAAACCCGTCCGATACCGCCCTGCTCAAACCCGCGGTAAAAGGGCATAAGTGCCTGTTTCGCAAGAGGCTAAAGGCGGTGGCTGGCGACCGGGGTTTCTATTCGCAGGCTAACGAGGACTGGCTGAAGAGTAGCGGGGTCAAGCGGGTCAGTATCCCGAAAAGAGGGAAGGCAAGTGGGGAGCGGCGCAACTACCAGAAGCAGTTCTGGTTCAAACGGCTACAGCGTTTCCGGGCCGGGATTGAAGCCAGGATAAGCCTTCTTAAGCGCAAGTTTGGGTTCAAGAGAAGCCGGATGCGGGGCGGTCCTGGTGCGGGAATATGGGTAGGTCAGGGCATATTTGCCCATAACCTATGGCAGGCGGCGAGAATAGCCTAAGCTACGGGAGGAAAAAGGTAAACGGTTATTTGGGTAGAGGGAGAACTTGCTTGCCAACCAGATTTTTCTGAGTATTTCAGGGGGAACTAGCTAACTCCCTGCCTTAATGGGGAGCAGTATACTTAGAATTAAGCGAAACGCTAAGGTCAGGATGACACTAACAAAACAACAGCGGATGGTTGATATGCTTCTATTCTGTTTTAGCCACCAGAGATTCCACCCAGTTTGGTATGTGTTGACCACGGCGATAACGAAGTGCTAATAGGAACAAGGCTATAATCATTATTACTATTAATCCCAATCCACCGAAGATAAATATCATCGATCCAACCTGAAGCCAGATGGTTGTCTTCTCAAGTAGGATGTTAGCTAGTTTAAGACTGGTTCCAATGGCGCATATTATAATTGATATGCCTAAGATGTATCTGATTGCTAATCCTCGAACGTATTTAGTAACTAGTGCTCCGAATTGCACTCCGATGCTAGAGGCAATTAGCATGATGAAAGCAGCAAAGAAAATGACATTCCCGCTTATTGTATGGAGAATGGTCCCGTAGGCGCCGGAAATGAGGATTTGGAATAAGCTTGTACCTATTGCCATAAAGGATGATAACCCGACAAGATATATCAAAGACGGCACCATAATGAATCCTCCTCCTATCCCAATAAGACCTATCAGTATGCCGACAAAGAAGCCGATAGTCAACATAATCCAGAGTGAAATAGTAACTTGTGTTTTTGCAAAATGTAACATTGGTGGTATATTGAGGTTCTGTATTTTTAGTGATAGGCTTGTTCCTCGCATGGCATATAGTGGCATCTCCTCTGTTGCCAATAGCATAGCATCGAGTTGCTTCTTCCTTCTGGTGCATTCCTGTAATGTATATATACCTACTATGAACAACATAAATATGGAAACTAAGAGCACAACTCTATCCCCCAAACCGCTATCAGTAACCCAGTTAAGAATTCTAACTCCTACTTCCATTCCACCCATGGCGGCCAAAATCATTACTGCTCCCAGTTTGACATCTACATTGCCGAGTTGCCTGTGTTTGAGTGAGCCTACAGTTGCATTACCTACTATCCATAAGACACTGGTACCGACGGCAAGATGAGCAGGGAATCCAAGCACGATCAGGGCAGGGGTTATGAGGAAACCACCACCAACGCCAGCAAATCCGCTCATAACTCCAACTCCGAGACCAATAGAGATAAGCAGGAAAATATTAACGTTTAGATCTGGAGTTAGCGGTAAATTCATTAGATATTGCATTATCTATAACAATGAATGTGAGAATATGTTGGCAAGAGATGTTATTTGTTTCTCCATAACGAGAAGAGGTCAGTAATCTTCTCCATCAAAAAGCCCAATATTGCACCCAGTAGTAACATCAATCCTAGGTTATAAAGTACAACTATATAAGCTCTCTCTGTATGGACCCATTTGGACATTTCTAGATATATCCCAATACTGTGCCAGTGGGCCACATGCCAGATTGTAAACCCGCAAATAACGGATAGACCTACTGTTAATGCAATATCCTCCCTTCTCTTGCTAATCTTGCCAACAAGCTTTTTTCTGGCTAACATTGTTTATCTTCTTCAAGTATCTACTTATGAGTACTCTGTTTCATGCTATCGATGAGGGTAAAATTAATCACCCATGGAATAAACATGGCTCTAATTCTTAATGCCAGCAAGAGCAGGTATCATGGCAAGTTGGGCCCCATATTTATTAGTGGGTGTGGTTGCCCCTCTCTATATTAGCAACAGAACTTTGTAAGATAGAACAACCACGCCACACATTCATCTATCTTAAGTCAAGGAAGTTTTCCTCGATTATTTAATTTAACGCGTCAGTCTTGCTGGTTTCCCTATCATGACAGATAGAAAAATTACATGTACCCCAAATCGCGCAGCCGAGACATCATCTTTTCCTTGTCCTGTCTTCTACCGGCCCTTTCTGTAGTATGCTCCAGATCCTGTTCCCATGCAGGAACACCTGGTTCAGCGATTTTGCTTGTGCTCTTGGCTCCCAGCGAGCGGTAACCTTGTTCGTAGAGCGGGCAATAGGGGATCTTATATATCTGGTAGGTTTCCCAGAGCAACCGTTCTGTAAAGTGTAATATTGGTTTGATACGCATATGCTCTGGTATTAGATGAGCGGCTTCCTTTTTCTCGAAATATTCATCAGCCACTCTGGCTTCCTGTTCGTCGCGACGTAGACCTTGGAAGATAGCTTTTATGTTATGTCTCTCAATGAAGGTATTGAACATGACAGTCTTCATAAGATGGTTGCCAGTGTAGGACTCTGCCTCAAACGGAAATTCGTCTTCAGTGAAACCGATGCGCTTGAGCTCTGCTTGATTCCTATCATTGAGATCGCTGACTTTAACGATGTTGCCGAGCTTGCCCCCAGCTGCTTTAATAACGTCATCATTGCGACACCATTCCAAATCCAAGTTCCATTCCTTGGCGTACTTCTCCATGAATTCGTGAATTTCACTGAAAACATCGAATTCATCTATAGTCATTACTTTGGGCAACTTGATGCCATCTTCCTGGCATACTTGGCGGATAATCCATAGCGTAAGCCCACTATCCTTACCACCGGTCCAGGTAATCGCCATATCATCAATAGCATATTCTTGGAATGCTTTGCGCACAATCTCCTTTGATTTTTCAACTGCTTCCTTACATCTCTGTTCTTTTTCTGTGTCAGCCATTTGTTATTGTGCCTCCTTGTGTTCTATTTTTTATTGTTATTACTGGGCCCATCTTCTCACTCTGGGTATTATCCTATTTTTTAGCCTATTTGCCTCTGGGGAGGAGTTAACTATATTGTCGAGCTCTTTTGGATCCACTCCGAGATCGTATATTTCCCATGTATTCAGGTTAGCTCTATATATTACCTTGAGATCTTGCTCGCGATAGTAGTAAATATCCCTGTCTAAATTTCCTCCCTGCTTGCTATGCTGATCAACTGCTTCGCCGTAGACTCCTCTTTCAGGATATTCTGTGAGCGGTAGCAGGGAATGACCTTTAAAGTTAGCTATTGGGTCGAGGCCAAAGAGATGGATAATGGTAGGAGGGATGTCAACATTGCTTACAAGTTTGTCACAGGTGACAGTTTCGCCTGTACCGTAGATGATTAATGGCATGTCTATCAATTCAGAGTACATCTTGTCGTCGTGTGAAAGACCGCCGTGCTCATTGAACTCGTCTCCATGGTCATTGGTGATGATAAGCACCGTGTTTTCTAGAATACCTATGCTCTTAAGATGATTGAGAAACTCGAGGAAGTAGATATCTACCTCCCGCACATGTACATCGTAAAGTCTCTTTAAAAGTGATACTTGGGCAGTATTGGATATGTCCCGTTTTAGCAGCACATCTTGGAACAAGCTATACATCTCGTCTTGGCTAATGGTAATAGAGGGATCAACCAAGTCAATGTACTTATCCTCTGGCACATAAGGCTCGTGTACGTCCATGTAGTGAAACCACAGGAAAAAAGGTCTGTCGCCCCATTCTTTGGAGTAGGAAGAGAGCCAGTTAATCACCTTCTGAGTTATCACGTTGCCCCTTATATACGGTATTCGCGGTTCAACCTCATCATCCATGGAGTCATAGAAAATATCCCATCCTCGGTTCCAGCCTAGAAACTCAGAGAGGTAAGGATTAGAGTGGAAAGCAGCTGTAACAATTCCTGCCTCTTGCAGGGGCTCGGAAATTAAGGTTCTCTCTGTAGCAAGTCCCTTTGGTTGCCCATAATCAAGGAAGTAGGATGAGGTTAGTATCCCAGGAAAAGAAGCTTGGGTGTAAGGCCCAATGGTCTGGCCCTTAGTGAAAATGATAGATTTATCCCGCAGAGAGTCGAAGGTAGGAGTTAATCCCTTCATATTGCCATAAATACCAAAGACGTCCTTTCTAATGGCATCTATCGTAACCAGTATAACGTTTTTCATCTAATGTCCCTCTCTTTGATAATATCTAAGCAGGATATCCAGTACTTCCTTTCTGCTGAATTCATTTGGAGGGCGTTTTCCATTGACCAGCATTTCACGTAGTTTGGTTCCACTGATGGAAAGGTGGTATTCATCAGGATGAGGACATGTTTTTGGCGAAGCCATGCAGCCGCAATAATTGCACCAGAAGGTTACATCTAGCTTTAGTGGCTGGATAGCTAGGTCATCTACTCTCAGGCCATCGAAAATATTCTGAGCATCAAATGGCCCATAGTAACTGCCTACACCAGCGTGATCTCGCCCCACGATGAGATGGCTACAGCCAAAATTCTGTCGAATTATAGCATGCAACAGAGCCTCTCGTGGTCCTCCATAGCGCATCTCCATGGGATAGACCTTCAGAACTACCCTATCCCTTGGGTAATAATTGTCCAGTAGCACTCGGTAACATTCCATGCGCACCTCTGCAGGAATGTCTCCCGCTTTTAACTTGCCTACAATTGGATGGAGGAAAAGGCCATCTGATACTTCCAGTGCTATCTTGGTTAGATATTCGTGAGAGCGATGCATGGGGTTTCGCGTCTGAAAGGCAGCTATACGTGTCCATCCCTTTTCAGCGAAGATAGTTCTTGTCTCCTGTGGTCGAGCAAATTCTGGGAATCTCTCAGGGTAATTACCTTCACTGAAGACAGTCACCGTACCCCCCAGATAAATCTCGCCTTGTTGGTATACATTCTTGACTCCAGGATGCTCTTGGTCATTAGTCCCAAAAACATTGAGAGTTTCAAAGTTCCTGTCATAGGAATACTTTTCTTGGAGTAACATAACTGCCATTATTTCATTCTGTTCAGGGTCAATCAGAGCTAATTTTTGTCCCTCTTTAAAATTGGCAGCTTGCTCTTTGGAGCAGGATAGAGTTATTGGAATGGGCCAGAGTAATCCATTTTTCATTCGCATTTCGCTGATAACAGATTTATAATCATCTCTCAGCATGAATCCAGTGAGTGGACTAAAGGCCCCTGTGGCTAGCATAATCAAGTCGGATATTTCCCTTGAGTTCAGCCATACCCTGGGAAGAGTTTTTGCTTCTGCGATGCTTTCCTCGCGCTCCATGCCGGTGATCAGTAGTGGGCGCAGTTTACCTCCATGCGGTGGAACTAAGCCGGACATAATGCTCCTTTAGGGAGGTCGCTATTGAGTAGATTTACTGTGTGATACTCGGTCCAGCCGGGAGACTTATGGATTGGGCCGCGTGACGATATACTACCCCCACACGTTTTCCTATTCTTCATAACTTGTCTCCTCCTTGAATTCAGATCTTTGTTACTTCTTCAACTCTCTAACTATTCCGATGACGCCACCTCCCTTTTCTACATGCTCAGTTGCAGTTTAATCATTGCGTGCATATCGACAACGCCGTTGATTTCTTCACTTATACTAGTTGCTACTGCAAAACTCCCCTCTTGATCTAGCATAGCAAGCTACCCTTGCACTTACAATAGGGTAAAAATATGATTTTCTGGCGTATTGAGACCTGATTTAAATTTCAGTGGGCCTTCTGTCTTATTTCTATAAGGATTATCCAGGCAGTGGAAGCTTGGGTTAGAGTAAATGGAAGTTGGGCTAAGGAGTGATTAAACCCTCGCGGATGGCATAGAGTACCAGCTGAGTGCGATCATGAATATCCAGTTTTTTCATCAAATTGAGGCGGTGAGTCTCAACTGTGTTCATGCTGATATTGAGAAGCGTGGTTATTTCCTTATTCGTTTTTCCCTCGGCGATCAAGGTAAGAACTTCGATCTCCCTGGTAGAGAGGCGTTTATCGCTCTTCTTTTGCTCTTCTACCTTGATTTGTGTCAGGCACTTATCTATTACTTTTCTGGTTATGGAAGGACTGAGGAAGGCATTGCCTTGAAATGTGGACCGGATGGCGGAGATAAGTTCACTTGCTGGAGCTTTCTTCAGAGTATAGCCTGAGGCTCCTACTCGCAGCATCTCAAGAATATACTGCTCTGTCTCGTACATGGTTAATACCAATACTTTTGTTGAAGGATTTTGCTTTCTTATAATTCGTGTTGCCTGCAGTCCATTTACATTGGGCATGGCAATATCCATAAGTATGATGTCTGGTTGAAGTTGAGCAGTTTTATTAATAGCATCGAGGCCATCCTCTGCCTCTCCCACCACTTCTATATCATTGGCTGTTGACATGAGGCTCCGCAGACTTTCGCGAAGCAAAGTGTGGTCATCGGCGATAAGTACACGGATTTTAGCCATCAGTATGCACCCCAATCGTAAGAGCTTATTGGGATCTCAACCTTTATAGATGTTCCCTGCCCAGGAGCCGAGTCTATATTTAGGCTTCCTCCACAAAGCTTCGCGCGTTCCTTCATTCCTAGTAACCCTAAGTTTATTCTGTTGTCAGATGTATTTAGCAAGGAATTGGAGTTAAAGCCTTTGCCATTATCTTTTATCTCGAGTACCAGTCGTGATTTACCAAAATTCAATCTCACGCTGGCAGAAGTAGCACCAGCGTGCTTAATTATATTGGATAGTGCTTCCTGAGCTATCCTGTACAAGGCTGTTTCCACAACTGGAGCAGGTCTTCTGTGCCTTAATCCAGTCACATTCATTGTGATAGGGAGTCTTTTTTCTTCCGAGTAACTCTGAACATACCATTCTAATGCCTGAACTAATCCCAGATCATCCAGTGCCGGAGGCCGCAGACTCACAACTATGCTGTGTAGACCATCAAATATCCGATTAATATTGGATTTGCTCTTCTTCAGCGCTTCTCGCTCTTCACTTAAGTTATCAGGGAGAGAGCTCTCCATTTTTTCTAGGTCAACTTTAATTGAGAGAAGAAGCTGGTTTACCTCGTCATGTATTTCTCTGGCGATTCTCTTGCGCTCGTCCTCACTTGCTGTTAAGAGTTTGTTTAGGAGTTCCCTGTAAGAGCGCTTGCTCTGCTTCAATTCCAAGCATGATTTCATGTTATCAACCGCGAGTGATGCCCACCTTATTAGCTCCTCGATTTGAGGAATATCTTTTTCCTTAAAAGGTTGATGATGCCTGTAATGCTCTAGCAGAATAGTGCCCAATATCTTCTCCCTTAATACCATGGGAACAGCTACCATGCTAAAAGCTGGTGGCAGGCTTTGCCTCATTCTGTCGTAGCAGAGCAAATTTTCTGGTCGTAATGTTGCCATCTGATTTGCTATCTCTTCAGTCGAAGCGAGAAGAATGGTTTTGCGCAATCTGTGGCACTGTCCAGGAAGGCCTTCTCTGTAAAGGAGATTGTGCTGTATATTATCACAGTGATAACCGTATGAGGCGTGGGCTGTAAAATACTGTTGCTCTTCGCTATATAAGTACAGTATACCAGCGTCTGCTGGCTGTATAGCTTGTACAAGTGACTTGATTAAGCCAGAAGGGAATTTCTCGAAAGTATAAATCCTGCGTAAAAATTCTTCTAGCGAGAGAGAAGTACTTGTATATAATCCTCCTGGTTGAGAAGAGTCTTGGTCACCGTATCCCATCATCCCTCTAAAATCTTCTTACTTTGTGTGTCTAGCTGCTAAGCCAAGTATACGATAGGTGGGGGAGGTTAACTTATAACTTTGGAGATGTATATTATATCAAAAATATCTAGAAAACTCAGATCTCATGGCAATGGTTGGCTTAAGTAGACGTAAAATTGCTAACTAGCAATGATACGGTATAACTGACAAACACTCTTCTCCTTCTCCTTAATCTATATCCTTCTTATTGGAGCGCATTATAAGGGGCAGTTGTTATGTTACGGGCTTAAAGTAACTGTTTTCCATTGTTTGTCTCTTGCAGGAATGAAATTCATTCCTGTTTTCACCCCTCGCCAATTGACTTGACGATGTTTTCGGTGGTAGTTACCCATCCGTAGCAGACTTTGATGTTGAAGATAGTGGCGTCCTGGACGAATGGTGGCCCGCCTGGCTCAGCTGCGTCGGAGACGAGGATGGGGAAATAGCCCAGATAGTAAGCATCTCTGATTGATGCTTCCACGCAGATATTTGT
>CAZVCX010000060.1:0-3355 GCA_964626375.1 uncultured Dehalococcoidales bacterium
GCATTGGAGTGCGGACGCCATTGCGATCGCCCAGATAGAAGTTATCGCCCATGCCTATTTCATCTCCGTAGTAAATAACGGGCGTTCCGGGGAGTGAGAAAAGGAGGCCATTTAGCAGTTCAATTTTTTTGCGGTCATTATTCAACAGTGGAGCTAAGCGGCGGCGGATGCCCAGGTTAAGTCTCGCCTGGGTGTCGTGGGCGTAAACTCGGTACATGTAGTCGCGCTCTTCGTCGGTCACCATCTCCAAAGTGAGCTCATCGTGATTGCGCAGGAAAAGGGCCCACTGGCAAGCCTCTGGAATCGATGGCGTATTCCGGAGTATATCTATAATGGGGAAGCGGTCCTCCATGCGGATGGCCATGAACATGCGGGGCATCAGGGGGAAATGATAGGCCATATGACATTCATCTCCCTCTCCAAAATAGGCGGTAGCGTCCTCAGGCCATTGATTTGCCTCGGCAAGCAACATGCGGTTTTGGAATTTTCTGTCCACCTGGCGGCGCATTTCCTTGAGAAATGCATGTGTCTCCGGTAGATTTTCGCCGCTGGTGCCGTCGCGCTCATACAGATATGGCACCGCGTCCAGACGGAGCCCTGAAACTCCCATGCCCAGCCAGAAATTTACCACGCGCATGATGGCCTGCCGCATCGAAGGGCTGTCGTAGTTAAGATCAGGTTGGTGCGAATAGAAGCGATGCCAGTAATATTTACCTGTTACTGGATCCCAGCTCCAGTTTGACGGTTCGAAGTCCTTGAAAATAATGCGAGCTTCCTTATACTGATCCCTGGTATTGCTCCAGACGTAAAAATCGCGCCATCGGCTATTGGGAGGAGCGCAGCGTGCCCTCTGAAACCAAGTATGCTGATCTGAGGTATGGTTAAGAACCAGCTCTATAATTAAGCGAATTCCACGGTAATTTGCCTCTCTTACCAGGTCCTTGAAGTCCTTGACGGTTCCATACGCTGAGTGGATGCCAGTGTAGTCAGAAATGTCGTAGCCGTCATCTTTAAGAGGTGATGGGTAAAATGGCAGCAACCAGATGGTGTCGATTCCGAGATCCTGCAGGTAGTCCAGTTTTTGCATCAGGCCGGGAAAGTCACCAAAGCCGTCGCCGTTGCTGTCGTAGAAAGCCCTGACATGAAGCTCATAGATAACGGCATCCTTATACCAGAGAGGGTCATCATTTTTCCAAAAGTAACTCTTGTCACCAGCAACCATATTATTTGTTCTCCTGCTATTCAGTAATCGTTAGCTAAACCCGGGAGATGGTCTCTGTACACTGAAAATGTGGGCCGGCATTTTATGCGGGTCAAGCTCTATATAATTATTCGCTCCCTGCCATCTGTAGGTGGAGCCGTCGATAAGATCGTGAACCAAGTATATTTCGTTGCTGTCAATTCCAAGCTCTTCTGTTGGGAGGTTAGTCCAACCTGATTGTTTGTAATTGTAGTCCAGATTCACTATCACCAGCATGATGTTGGAGAGGTCTTCCGTGCACTTGCTATAGCAAATAAGTTGTTCATTATCTATTGCATGGAAATGCAGGTTTAGATTGCTCTGAAGGGCTGGATTATTACTGCGGATGCTGTTGATCCGAGCGATGAAATCTTTTAGGCTACCGGGGCTCTCGATATCCCATTGCTTCAGCTCATATTTTTCTGACTCCAGGTATTCTTCGCTTTCTCTGTCCTTTCTGCGGTTTTCGCATAGCTCAAATGGAGGACCATAAATTCCATAGTTAGCTCCAAGAGTTGCTGCCAGTACCAGTCGCGTCATGAATGCTGGACGCCCACCATTTCTGAGATAGTCATTCAGGATGTCAGGCGTGTTTGGCCACAGGTTGGGATAGAAAAACTCCCTTACCTCGGACTGGGTTAGCTCGGTGAAGTATTGGATGAGCTCCCATTTGACATTGCGCCAGGTGAAATAGGTGTAGGACTGGGTGAATCCCAGCTTGGCTAGATGATACATGATCTTGGGTCGTGTGAATGCCTCAGACAAAAAGATGACCTCAGGGTAGTCTTTTTTCACCTCAACAATCAACCATTCCCAAAAAGTGAATGGCTTGGTGTGTGGATTGTCTACTCGGAAGATGCGGACTCCCTGTGCTATCCAGAAAAGAACGATGCTTTTCAGCTCTTCCCATAGTTCTTTCCAGTTATCGGTCTCGAACTCCAGAGGGTAGATATCCTGATACTTCTTCGGTGGATTTTCGGCATATTGCACCGTGCCGTCAGGGCGCCACCGGAACCATTCTGGATGTTCTCTGACGTATGGATGATCGGGTGAACACTGAAAAGCCAGGTCGAGCGCTATCTCAATGCCAAATTCCTGGGCTCTGGCCATGAGATGGCGGAAGTCTTCTAAAGTGCCGAGTTGAGGATGGATTGATTTATGCCCTCCTTCCTCTGATCCTATGGCCCATGGGGTTCCAGGATCAGAGGGCCTGGCTGTAATAGCGTTGTTCTTGCCTTTCCGATTTGTATGGCCGATGGGGTGAATTGGAGGAAAATATAGTACATCGAAACCCATTTCCGAGATATATGGAAGGCGTTTTTCGCAGTCCTTGAAGGTGCCGTGCGAATCGGGCCTGGATGTGCATGAGCGAGGGAACATCTCGTACCAGCTGCTAAAACGAGCCTTTTCTCGATCCACTTCCACTGTCAACTCTTTGGAGTAAGTAACGGCAAAAGCTCTGTTCTGGGAATTATTTATCGCTTTTGCCAATTTGCTGTCCGTTGCCAATTTATTTTTAGTTGATGGTGACATCTGACTTGAACGCAGCGTCTCTGCCCATTTCTGCATGTCGCTCGCGTCACTTTTTGAGGCGCGATGGCTGGCTTCGTCGATCAGTTGAGCTCCTATTAGAAGATCAACGGAAATGTCCTGTTTTGCTTCAATCTTTCTAACTATATCTTGCTGCCAGGTTTTGAAGCGGTTAGGCCAAGCTTCGATCGTGTATAAATAACGCCCCAGTTTGGAGACCACAAAAGAAGCACGCCAGCGGTCATTTGATAGAAGCTCCATGGGGGACTCAATCCACTCGGTATCGCTTTCCTTGCGGTACAGCAGGGCAGCAGAGAGAACATCGTGACCATCGGCAAAAATATCGGCTTCTACAACTATCCTGTCACCGATAATACGTTTAATGGAGAAGCGACCACCGTCAAGCTCGGGTTTCACTCCCTCAATTACTATTCGAGTTCGCTCCTGGCCTTTTCCACTATTGATATATATTCTCTCGCGTTGTTCTATTTTTTTTTGCATCGAATATATTCTATTAGTTTTCTCTTCTTTGGTAAATACCGTTGTGCATAATAGGTCACCAGCTTTTTATGTTCAACGTGAATG
>CAZVCX010000061.1:0-3443 GCA_964626375.1 uncultured Dehalococcoidales bacterium
TAAAATAAAACAGAGTCCATTTCAACACTGCCTACACTACCTTCCTTGACCAGCAACCTAAGATGCGCGAGGGACTCCATCACAGCTGTCCTTTTATCCCATGAATTTAGGCTATCAAAAGCAACTCCTCCTCCCCTCCTCCCAACTTCCCGCGCTATCTGGTAGGCAGTCTTCAAGCCACTATCCAGAGCGCGCATTATCTCTTTCTTTCTCTCCTCATTAAGACCGATTATTCTCCCCACCCGAAGTCCTAAGCCATTGAATACAGGACCATGGCCGGGGAAAACAAAAGAGGTCTTAAAATTATCAAGCTTCCGCAGGGCAGATAGATAATCGCCCAAGGGATCGTTTCCAGACTGGGGATTATACCCTACCACAGGATTGGTCTCATACAAAACATGATCCCCTGAAAAAAGTAGCCTCCTTCTGGGTTCATAGAGGCATATGTGTCCTGGGGAATGCCCCGGCGTCCTTATCACCTGAATTTCAACTGTACCATTGCTAATTCTATCGCCATCTTTAAGCATTATGTCAGGTTGCTCACAGGTAACGAAATCCTTCATCCACAAAGAAGCGTTCTTCAAATTCAACAACTCATCTTGAGGAACGCCGTTACGGCTGAGATCATTTGCCACGCTATCAAGTAGTTCATCAAATTTCGAGTATCTGGAAGCTATCAACTCAGCTTCAGCACTGTGCATGGCCACCTTAGCCCCACAGATCTGTTTTACCTTGCCTGCCAGACCATAATGATCAGGATGAATATGAGTAATAACGATAGTCTTAATATCCTGAAGTTTGAGGTTATCGGCTTTTAGTCCCTCGCGAAGAGCCCAGAGCGCCTCTGGCGTATCCCAACCACTATCTATCAAAATGTTCCCCCTTTCTCCCTCAATCACATATGCATTTGTGCTTCCGGACAGACCTTTGGGAAAGGGGACTTTTATCTGATGAACGCCACTTAGTGCTTCCATGATTCCTTTTTCAGATTAAACAAGGATGCCATGCCATAATATGACGCTCCTGTACCAAGTTCATCCTCTATGCAGATAAGCCGATTGTACTTGGCCAGCCTTTCACTACGACAGGGAGCACCACTTTTGATAAAACTTGCGCCAACAGCCACTGCCAGATCAGCTATTGCGTTATCTTCTGTTTCTCCAGAACGATGACTGATGATAGTTGTCCATCCTGCACTCTGCGCTTTATGAACCACGGCTAGAGTCTCACTGAGAGTACCTATTTGATTGAGCTTAATGAGAATAGAATTTGAAACATTGTTTCGAATACCTCTTGCCAGTCGCTCAGAATTGGTGACATAGAGATCGTCCCCCACAATCTGGACTCCTTTACCTATCCGAACCATCAGCTGCTCCCACCCTTCCCAATCATCCTCAGCAAGGCCATCTTCAATGCTAATAATGGGGAACTCCGCTACCAGATCAGCATAGTAGTTGATCATCTCTGCTGAAGATAGAACAACGTCTTCACACGAAAGGACATATCTGCTATCTTCATAGAAACTACTGGCTGCAACATCAAGCGCTATAAAACAATCTTTACCAGCTTGATATCCCGCCAAATTAATTGCCTGCAAAATCAAATTCACAGCCTCCTTATTGGAGGAAAGTGGTGGGGCAAAGCCTCCTTCATCACCTACATTGGTAGGCATATCTTTATCGCTCAGTATTCTATAGAGAGAATGATAGATTTCGCTGCTCATTCTCATGGCCTGAGCAAACCCAGTTACTCCCACAGGCACTATCATAAATTCTTGGAAGTCAGTAGAATTTCGAGCGTGCTTGCCACCATTCAGTATATTCAGCATAGGGACCGGCAAGGTGTTATGCCCGATACCTCCTAAATATCGATATAAGGGAACATTCAAGAAATTGGCTCCTGCTCTAGCCACAGCAAGAGACACCCCCAAAATAGCATTGGCTCCATAACGCCCCTTATTTGCAGTGCCATCGAGATCAATCAATGCCCTGTCTATAGATAATTGTTCCAGAGCAGACATGCCAGAAATACAGGAAGCAATATCACCATTAACATTCTCCAACGCTCTCAGAACTCCCAATCCATTATATCTACTATCATCACCATCACGGAGCTCAACCGCCTCGTGTCTGCCCACGCTTGCTCCTGATGGAACCGAGGATTTACCGATAGACCCATTAGCCAGAGCTACTTCTACCTCAATGGTAGGGTTCCCTCGAGAATCCAGAATCTCCCTTGCTTTTATTCTTTCAATGATTGATTCTTTCAGATTCATTTATTTGTTACTCCCACTAAATTCTTTTTGCCATGGCAATGGCTCTTTCTACAGCCTGTACAGCATTGTTAACTCGAACTATATTATCCTCACATCCCTTCCGTGATAGAGTCCAAGTATTCAACCCGATTACAGGAATATTACCCTTCAGTGCATAGGCAATCTCGGTGAGAGTTCCATATTTGCCTCCAATAGCAATTACCGCCTGGGCAGACCTGACCACAGCTATATTACGGGCATACCCAACGCCAGTAACTATAGGAACATCTACCCACGGGTTAGCTATTTCAGAGCTTTCGCCCGGCAAAATCCCTATAGTCAAGCCATTCTCGAACTTGGCACCACGGCAAACCGCCTCCATAACGCCTCCCAAACCACCACATATTACAACAATGCCCTCCCTAGCTAACCCCTTGCCTACAGCTTCAGCTAGAGCATATTCTTCCTTGGAACAAGCTGAATCTCCAATAACGGCAATGATCATCTACCATGAATTTTAACAGTTGCAGTTACAAAGTAAAAGAATCCATCAGTTAAAGAAATTCATCGCCGCTTCCAATCCTTGAGTAAACGCACACTCCATAGCCTCTGCTACAGATTTGATAGCTAGAGTAACTGCTTCATCTTCCTGACGCAAAAAATCACTCAGTACATAGTTAACTATGGCGTCCTCACTGGAATCGGGCAATCTTTCAGGCATAACAGGCCGGCCAATACCTACTCTAATACGAGGGAACGATGTACCTCCCGCAGCAGAAATTATGGATTTCAGTCCATTATGGCCTCCAGAGCCCCCTCTCTGCCGGACGCGAATTCTACCAAGAGGCAGATCAAGATCATCACATATTACCAGAAGATCAGGTAAAGCAACGCCATACTTGACCATGAGTCTATTCACAGCGTCACCACTGCGATTAACAAATGTGCCTGGTTTAGCCAACAATACTTCCTCTATACCAATCTTGCCAATGCCCGTCCTGGCATGACACTCTCTACGGGAGAATTTAATAGCATGAACTTTTGCAAAATAGTCAAGGCAACGGAAGCCAATATTATGCCGATTATGCTCATAACTCCTGCCAGGATTCCCCAAACCTACAATAATTTTCATTTCTGAAATGCTTGTCAGGAAAAACTGTGAGCAGTTTACTCCCGCACTCGATTCAAC
>CAZVCX010000062.1:0-2700 GCA_964626375.1 uncultured Dehalococcoidales bacterium
GGTGAACTGGAGATAACATTTCCTCATCCTGATTATACTCTTTACTTCAACGGTAGCGTGGTACCGCAGGGAACTTGTCTGGACATCGGTGTATATGCCTGTGAATATGAATACAATTGCCTAGTTACTGACTCATTAATTACATCTTTACTGGGTAATTCTGGAGAGGGTGATTCCGGGACAAACGACCATGTTTCAAATGAAGGAGGCGGATATGAAGTCCCGGGATGGATGCAGGTGTATGAGCCTCCTACATGTCATGATGTGGAACGCGCGGTGGATAAAGTCGAGCTATATATCGATATAGACCGTGACGGCGAAGCCGAGCCGGTGCATACCTGGACTCCATCTTCTGATGATGACCTCACTTATACTTACTCATGGGATGCAGGGGGATTGGAACCGGGTAGCTATTACACAGTAGTGATGGCCCATTTGAGCGACGGCAGTAAGCTTACCGAGACACGCCACATAGAGATAGCCCGTGAAGGGATATCCGTGGAAAGGGATGTTGTTCAATACGATAACTTTTTCCAGGTGTCGATAACGGTAGTTAACGAGGGAACCGAACCCATCCAGCTTGATTGGGTTAAGGACAACCTGACCAGTTTCCAGGCGATAAGAAGAGGTGGAGAGAACTTTGAAGTAATTACCCATTATGACCCACATAATACCCAGAAATGCCGGATAGATATTGATTTTTTCAGTGAGAACAGTGAGACAATTACACTGGATGCCGGCGCGAGCAAAACGGTAGCATACCTCGCCGTGCCAATTCGCCAGGTAGCTTACGTGGATGCGGGTTGGCACATTGGCGCAGACGAAGTACAGATTTGCTATACTGATCACTCTGGCATAGTCGAAAAGGGCTTCGACGTTTATGTTAATCCGCGTATTCCACCTCTTGATATTATTGCGGCTCTACAGGGATCAGACTATCTGATCGTCACCAACCCTGTGGAGGTTGCGAAACATAACTCCAACTCTGCTGAGGAGATGGACGAACTGCTTTCCACCATGGGTGAACTTGCGAAGTGGAAGAACGGCACTCTTGGTTATCTCAATGTTCCCTGGGGCAGCGAAGTTAATTTCGACCCCGGTTACGATGGCGATGTCCAGGATCAAATCAAGTGGTGGGGTAGCCATATGCAGGGGAGTGACGGAACCCCCAACGGGTATCTGTCCGATGGCTACCTGTTAATCGTAGGTGAAACGGAGATTGTCCCCTCCGGTACCAAGAAGATGAACGGGAAATCGTATTTAACTGACGAACCGAAGCCTCTTATTCACTGCACTGACATGTATTATGCTAACACGACAGGTAATAGCTTCAACCCCGAGCTGATGGTAGGGCGAATCATAGGAAACAGTGCCTCGCAACTAAGGATTCCTATTGAAACCAGCATCAGAGTTCATACTGGAGAAGATGGCTATTCCTTCGATAGATCCGATGCTTTCATCTTCAGTGGGTGGCCGTCAGGACGTGATGGTTCATGTGACCATTGGAACTGTATGTCGGAAGTGGCAAGGGTAGAGAGTGAACTCGCGAGTAAAGGAACCATCTCGGAAATATTGGATTGCACACAATATGGCACGGAGGAAGACATGCGTGAAGCGTTCTTCCAGAGTGTACCGGACAGTGATATCATTCACTTAGTGGGACACGGTAACTCAGACTGTTGCGATGAAATCTGTGCGGAACATATTAAAAATGAGACAGAGCCTTTCGGGTCTGCCAATCCATTTGTCTACGCTTCTTCATGCTCGACCGGGGAATATGAGGGCACTTATTCTCTCGGTGAAGGATTTTTGGGAAAAGGTGCTGCTGCTTACCTTGGCTCCACCGAGACTGCCTTGATCAGTAGTTCTAAGCGAATAGCAGGAGCTTTCTATGACCGCTGGGACCATGGGGAGTCCGTCGGCTCGGTAGTGAAAGATCTGAAACGGGATATTGGTTCATATAAATACAATCATCCGTCATATGGGTACGCAGAGGATATCTGGACGGCTGAATATCAATTATATGGAGATCCCAAATATGGTCTGGGAGTGTCGCCGCCAGCAGTTTCAGTAACTGTGTCGTCAGAGAACCAGTCATCGCTTCAGGCGACAGCGCTTGATTTCATTTACAATCTATCTACAGGAAAAGCTGGTGGCTTACGCGGGTTGGCAAGTAGTATTGTAGCCTGCTTCCCGGCCAACCGATCTCCAGTTAGCCTGCTGCTGGATAAATCAGGAGAGTTGGTTAACTGCGATCGCCACAGCGTCAGCATGTTCCGGGCAAATAATGGAACAATATCCGGGGCGAATATGGCATCGCCAGAGCCTCAGTCATCGCTTGAGGTTACAGTGCCCAACTATGTAGTAACAACAGAAGAAGAGGAAGATTATGTCGAAATCCCCGATGGATTCACGATGTTTACAATAGGTAAGCCAATGGTACCAGTCTACGATGTCCACCTTGAATATCCCAAAGGCTATAGTGTTCAAAATGTCATTCTGACTGACAGGTCCGGGCTATCCACGACTTCCGGTTTGAATATTGTGGACTTTACCACGGCTATAGCTGGAGAGGAAGAATTGGGGGAGGAGCAAACATCGGAGAGTACAGGTTGGTGGCCAGAGAAAGACTTTGATTGGGGGATCGAAAAGAACTATGATGGCACCTCTACCATCGGTATAAGGATATACCCCTTCTAC
>CAZVCX010000063.1:0-5271 GCA_964626375.1 uncultured Dehalococcoidales bacterium
TTATTTTGCTTTACCAGTAGTTCTCTTAACTTTAAACTTCTTTATGACTACAATGCTGATCAATATCAAGAAAGGAACTCCGATAAATATCAAGAATATGAAAATTCCAACGTTCGATAGCCCACTATCCATACACTAAACACTCCTACAACACAACATTGCGGCATTTCGAGAGGATAATCTCTAAAGCCATAAAGCTTCTACTATTATATATACTATCCATATTATGTGATCTCCCTACCCACACAATAGCAAATTCACATATTACTATTACAGTAACTTCGTCCCGAGCCACAGAGGAAGTACAGGGAAAATTATTAGCAATATGACAACTATAACATCGCACAACAAAAAGGGAATCGCTGCTCTATAGATATCGCCCATCGTAGTATTTGCAGAAGCTACTCCCTTCATCACAAATAGAGCCACTCCATAAGGAGGTGTAGTCGATGCCATCTCCAAACTCAACAACATGAGTATGGCGAACCATACCGGATTATATCCAATAGTGGTAATGACAGGGAAAAACAGCGGAATAGTAATCATGATAATGGCGAGATCATCCATAAACATGCCCAAAAACATCAAGATGATAAGCATTATGATGATAATTACAACAGGGCTCGTAGATAATCCTAACGCAACATTGATCAATCCACTGCTGGCACCAGAAAAAGCCAACATCTGACCAAAAGCTACAGACCCCATTATTATAAGGAGAATCATCCCTACTATACGCAGCGTTCCCCATAATATCCTCTGTAATATTCCACCGTTTAATTTTCTATATGCCGCTGCCAGGACGAAACAGCCCAGGGCGCCTGCAGCAGACGCCTCTGACGGAGTCGCTATTCCCAAGAGTATAGTACCCGTTACTAAAAATACAACTAGCGCAAACGGCAAGATATCAACGATCAAAAACCGGAACTTTTCTTTTATGGGAACGGCAGGAGCTTCATAGGAAGGAGCAAGAGATGGTTGGAGACGACATCTAAGAATGATATATGTTGAATAGAGAACGGCCATCAAAATGCCTGGAACAATGCCTCCTATAAGCACTTTTGATACGGATATTTGAGCTACATAAGCTACAATGACTCCCATTGCGCTGGGGGGGATCATCATAGCGAGCCCGCAGCTCCCCAGCACAGGACCCAAAGACATCGATTTTTTATAGCCACGCTTTTCCATCTCTGGTACTAATGCCATGCCGAGTAAACCCACGGTTCCCATGCCAGTGCCACTCAAGGCCGCTAGGCCAGTACCAGACATCACAGCTAGTAAGCTTAGCCTTGCCCGCATTCGACCAACCCACATATCAATACCATCTATTATTTTGAAGCCTATCCCCGTTTCGAATATTACCACTCCCATGAGGATAAACATGGCTACAGGGAGAATTGTGTAACTTGCCAGTGTACTGAACATGGTTAAGGTGAGCAATACCACCTGCTTATGCCCCCCCCAGAAGAAAAATGTCCCCACCAACAGGATACCTAAAAAGGCAAAGGCGACAGGAAGCCCTAAAGCTACGAGGATCATCAAACCCCCGAAAATGAATATGAGAGCCCACCACCATTCCATATTGATTCTTTCCCTGACTTATTGATTAGCCATTGCTTTCCATTCCTTATAGTAAAATTGACTTCTCCTTAAAAACTGGATGAAGAGCAGAAGAAATCCTACAGGCATGACTATGATGAGTGGCCACTGTAGAGTTAGCATTGCACCCCTGGTACGCCTGCCCATTTCAACGCAAAGCCAAAAAGTCTGGCTACCATATATTGTAAAGGTTAGACAGATAGCTGCACCTATAATTGAAGTGCCTGCATTCAGCATAGCCTGTCTTCTTTTTGATAAATGGCTCAAAACCATTTCTATCTTAATATGCCATTCATTCTTCAACAGATAGGCTGCACCCAAGAAAGCTATGAACAACAGGCTATATTCGGCTGTTTCCACTACCCAGGTTTGGGGATCGCCCATAGCGTATCGCATGAAAACCTCAAAACTCACGATCAACATAACGCCAATAAAGAGCGTACTTGCCCACTGAGCCAAAAAACTAATGAGAGCATCATAAATACAACTGACTTTATCGGATAACTTCATCCATCCCTGCAATTCGCTTCTCCTCAAACCTTCAGCTACAGGTGCACACCAGTCTAAAACTTGGTGTGCACCTGTGTAGCAGTGAGTATTACAACTTAGACTGATTAACTAGCTTCAAAATCCCTCAAGCACGGCATCTATGATCGCATCGCCGTACTCCGTAATGCATACCTCCCGTGTAGCTTCAACTTGCTGCCTCAGACAGTCAAGATAGAATGCTTCATCATCTCCAGTAAATTCAATCTTCTCCATACCACCTTCTCCAAGTATAATGTCATTCCACTCAGCTGCCTGATCATTCCAGTAATCCCAAGCATAAACCTCAAACTCTTCAGAGACATCAAGAATCAAATCCTGCAAATCTGGTGGCAACGATTCGAAGACTTCCAAATTCATCATGGCTATCACTTCCGACTGAAAACAAGAGGGGAAAATCATGTAATCTTGTACCTCATTATAGCCGGCTCCAAGCGTTAAACCTGGAGGGCTGAGCTGTCCATTTACCACACCCCGTTCTAAAGCTCCGTAGAGATCTGATCTCGGCATGGTAACCTGCGCACAGCCAAGGCAATCAAGAAAAACTACATATCCATCTGTAGTCCTGAGCTTCAAACCTTTGAAGTCTTCTCTCGGATCACTAACTTTCGTGTCAAGAGTAATATAAAAAGGTTCCTGGCATACTCGAGCCAAGTAGCGCATATTTAAAGGCTTATGCGCTTCGACCATTAGATCATAAAAGCCTGTCTCACGTTGATGCATGGCGGAATCTCTAGTGTAATAGAGACACCTTGCCTCTGGCAGCATAGGAGACCAGAAATCAGAAGTACCGGGGACTATGTCAAGCACGCCAGTTCTGAGAGCATCTATCTGCTCCGCATCTGGAATTACTTCTGGCCCGCCGAGATTCTCAATTACTATTCTTCCCTCAGAGGCCTTATTGATCTCATCTATATATTCAAGCCACACTGTAGAATATGGCAAATCCAGAGGAAGGAAGCATATTGTCTTCATATGTATTGGTTCTTCTGGCGATGGACTTGGCGACGGTGACGGGCTTGGCGATGGTGACGGGCTTGGCGATGGCGTTGAAGTACAACCAACCACAACCAAAATTAGTAACAGAGCACTCACAATGAGCATCAAGGTTTTGATGTTTCTTCTACCTTTCACTTGTTTACCTCCTCACTTTTTAACTCGTACCTTAAATCCGCTATTGATGGCTCACAATTCTTATTCCTTTACACCTCCTTCTGCACTCACAGGAAAATACGTAACATCAAATAGATTTATATCTTAAATGTAGAAATAGCAAATCCTGTTATAGAGAATCTACACATGGAGTTTAACCCTCTGGCAACTACACCTCACAAATAACCGATGGTTTATAATAAACGCTACTGTTCTCTGCTGTCAATAACTTATTCCTATTCAAAAACCAAAAAACTTCAATTTTTATTTTTAGTGCCCAAGAGCCACTCAGATTACATCAGAACATATCTACAAATTCACATCAGCATTTCATAACTCAATGAAAAAAATAATATAGCCCTATTATGTTTTTAAAAGTTCACCTTGATTCCTATTTAAACCTTGTCTTGTCAACTCAAGACACAACGAGCATCATCACAACACTGTGCATATATGAACAGTTGAGTAAAAACAGTTAATCCCCTAATTTCCCCAACTCCTCTAATTCTTGCGCAATCTCCCCTAACCCCAATTCCAACAATTTCCTCTTGGTTGGAAAACCGGAATCCCTGTACCATCTTCTATGCTCATAATATTCATCGATCATCAAATCAAGTTTCACTACCTGGCCCTTTGCAGGCCCATCTGGCATTGGTTCTTCCAGCACTCTTGGAGGCAAAGTATCATCCCTCCGAGTCAATCCTTCTCTTACGTTAAAGGCCCTTTCAGTGTTAACAATGCGCTCGCCTACTCGTAATAACTCATCCTCAGCTAGACCCATTCCCGTAACAGACTCATAAAAATGTCTGAGTATACGTGGCATTGATGGCACTTGAAGAATCCATGGCATAACAGTGAACAGACAAATGCCAAGCGAGTTCTGAAATGCAACCAAATCTTCATGCCACTTAACAAGCTCCGCCTTTCCCTCCTCTAGTAGAGGATTCAATGGATCATCATATTTTGCAATTATATCCTTCACAGAGATGTCCCAAACAGAAGCAGGCGCACCTTCAGGTATATGAGCTCTCACATGACACGGTCCCCTGGAGGACACTGCAAAACCCAAACCCCACCCTTTGGACCCCCGGATATCGTGAGCAACTATCCCCTGCCCTTTGGCCTGCATAGCAAACCTCTCTGACCCCTTACCTATAGACTTCGCAGCTTTACCTAATCCCTGCGATAAGATATCTCCAATTCCCTGTCTCTGCGACGTCATGTGTATAAGATTCAAAATGGCATCTGCATCACCCCACTCTAACTTGATCCCTCCGGTATCACCAACCCCTAAAATCCCCTTCTCAAAGCACTCCATAGCATAGGCAATTATAGAGGTCATATCAAAATTGTCTACACCATATAAATCACAGAGCTCGCTTGCCTTATATGCAAGGTCCATATCATCACACCCAATTTTGGGGCCAAAGTCCAGGAGATTGCCTGTCTCAACTGCATCCTGGTAAGTGCCAGCATAAGGCCCTTTAGTGATAACGCACAGGTGATCGCATCCTACAGGGCAAGAAAAACAGGCCTTTGGTCGATTTATCAGGTATTTCTCATCCAATCCTTCTAATAAAGACTTCCATCCCACCCCCCCACGGAAATTCCTTTTGACCAACAGACCACTTTCCTCATACCTCATCCACTCCCACGCTTGCCCATACCTTGCCAGCTTCTCATAGAACTCACTACCATTACTTCTCCACCCTTCATAAACCTCACTGGCAGCATTTTCAAGGCGATCAACATGAGCTACCCTGACTCCCCCATTACCCCTAACAGCTATTGCCTTAAGATACTTCGAGCCGAAAATAGCACCCTGGCCTGTTCTGCCAATAGCTCGCCCCATATCAGCTATAACGCACGCAAACCTTACAAGGTTCTCTCCTGCAGTACCAATAGTCAATGTGGAAACATCAGGGTCCCCTATTTCCTTCTGAATAGCTCTACTGGTGTCTCTGGTTGTCT
>CAZVCX010000064.1:0-4367 GCA_964626375.1 uncultured Dehalococcoidales bacterium
CCTCCCATACCAAAATACTAGTGGGTAATTATATCCTAAAAAGAGCCCAAGTACAAACAATTGTTCCATACTCTTGCAATATGAAATCAGCTGGGCACCCCATTAATTCTCTGTTGGTTATAGCAACAAGGCATTTCACGGGATAGAAAATGGGACCAATGCACTGTAACATGATACCCACTGCGATTATACGAATAAAACGGCAAAAGCTAGCTGGAGTGAGGCAGCCTCTAGAGTTCCCAATTCTGTAAACCACAGACGTTACATTCTCCATAACGGCAATCGGGCGTCTCCTCACCCCGCTCCATCTTGTGATATTCACTCACAAGAAAATCGGAACTTACTCCAATATCAATATGATCCCAAGGCAAGACTTCTCCCAGATTCCTTTTTCTATTGGCATAGAAGCGTGGATCCAGCCCAAAGTCATGGAAGGCCTCCAGCCACTTTGCATATTTGAAATGCTCGGTCCAAGAATCAAATTTACAGCCCTTCTGCCAGGCATGATAAATAACTCTACCCAGACGGCGATCCCCTCGGGACAAAGCAGCCTCCAGCTGGCTAACTCTGGTATCCGGCCAGGATAAACTGATTCCCTCCCTACGCAATCCTCTTTTCAATAAATCATACTTAGGAGATAACTGTTCTTCTGTTTCCTGTGCCAGCCACTGACATGGAGTATGGGGCTTGGGGATAAGGAGAGATACTCCCACATGCAACCTGCTGCTCTTAGAGAGTTGCCTGATCCTTGATACCAATTCCACGATACCAAGCACATCTTCTATCATCTCGCTCGGTAACCCCACCATAAAGTAGAGTTTGATTTTTCTCCAACCTCTATCCATAACCAAATGAAGCGTATCTAAAATAACCTCGTCAGGAATGTTTTTATTTATAACCCGCCGCAGCCTCTCAGAACCCGCCTCAGGAGCAAAAGTAAGCGTCACTTTTCGCGGCCCTGGCAGCAGCTCCAACAAGTCTAGTACGTTGGAGTCCAATCGCAAGCTGGGCAAAGATAAAACCACCCCCCTCCCGGTAAACTGCTGCGCCAGGCCAAGGGCAAGATCCTCAATATTGGGGTAATCTCCAGCGCTAAGGGAAAGCAGGGATATTTCAGCATAACCACAGCCATCCAACAACTTGCACACGGCAGCTATCACTTCTTCACGAGGGCGATTCCGCACGGGGCGATAAATCATTCCAGCCTGACAGAAACGACACCCTCGAGTACAGCCACGCTGAAGCTCAATGATACCACGATCATGTACCACTTCAACGTAAGGAACAACCGGCCTCACAGGATAAAACCCCAGTTTATTCACTACTCTGCGCCTGATTTTCCTCATAGCTTCACCACTACGAGGCGCGATATCACATATAGTTCCATCCTGATTATAGCTAACGGTATAAAGCGAGGGCACATATACACCTTCTATTCCAGCCGCCTGCTCCAACATCGCCTTTTTATTCCCCTTATATATACGAAGCAGATCCAGCAACTCCAGCACCACCTCTTCTCCATCGCCAATAGCAAAAATATCGATGAAATCACTCATAGGTTCAGGATTAAGAGCACAACTTCCTCCCGCTATTATCAACGGATAACGATCACCTCTTTCAGCGCTAAACAGGGGGATTTGCGCCAGATCAAGAACATTTAACACATTGGTATAAGTTAGTTCATAACCGAACGAAAACGCAACGACGTCAAATTCTCTTAGAGCATGCCTCGTTTCTAGACTGAAGAGGGCAAGTTTTTCTCTACGCAGAATGGTTTCCATATCCACCCAGGGAGCATAAACCCTCTCTGCTAGAGCATCCTGCTGGCTATTAATGATCTCATAGAGAATCGGCAACGCCAGATTCGACATGCCAATTTCATATACCTCAGGGTAACACAAAGCTATTCGATTTGGCGTTGTTTCCCACTGTTTAACTATAGAATTCCACTCACCCCCCGTATAGCGAGCTGGCCGAGTGACCTGAGCCAAAATCCTATCGAGAGATTCTACTTGTTCCAAGTTAGAGGTATTATATCCCCTTGTTATTCCGTGCTTCAATGAAACAGGCAAGATCTCATGATCTCCATCAAGGATACGAACTACAATATCGCAACTGGCGAATTTGAGCGCTGCCCATTGACAATGCAAAGTAAATACTGAAATAATTCAATGAGAATAATAAACTCCAGGAGGAGGTGAAAGGTGTTTTGTCCAAAATGTGGCCAGGAAAATGCGGAGGGGGCTAAGTTCTGCTCCAAATGTGGTGCTGCCCTCAATGACCAGATCCAGCAAAACGATCGCTCATCTGAAACCAGCACTGGGCTATCAAGCAATGTGTCGGGGCTTCTTTGCTACGTGCTTGGCTGGATTTCAGGAATAGTCTTTCTCGTAATTGAGAAGAAAAGCAATTTCGTTAAGTTTCATGCCTTTCAATCCATTATGACCTTTGGCGTACTGACCGTGGCGAGCCTGGTTTTGAGTTGGATCCCCTTTATCGGCGGAATTCTATCCTGGATTATTTCCATTCTGGCCTTCGTGTTATGGATCATCCTCATGGTTCAGGCAGTAATGGGCAGAATATGGAAATTACCGGGTGCTGGCGATTGGGCCGAGAGACAGGCCAACAAGTCAGCTTGAGACTCCGCCAAAAACGCATATCCACAGAGTACCTATCATCATTCCTCTCCGCACCCAGATGGATGCGGAGAGGAATGTTTTCTACATCGCACAATAAACCTTTTTCCCTCTTCCCCGTTTTCTTTATAATAGACATCAAAGATACCCAGGAGACCCATTGATGTCTATCGAAGAGAGTACAGTTGCCCGAGCGATCAACGGTGATGGAGAAGCCTTTGCTCAGTTATACCAGGAGTACCTTGACAAAATCTACCGCTATATTTATCTCAGAACAGGAAACCAGGAAAAAGCGGAGGACTTAACACAGGAAGTCTTTGCCAGAGCACTGGAAGCAATTGGACATTATAAATGGCGCAATTTACCTTTTTCCTCCTGGCTATTTCGCATTGCCCATAACCAGATAATCGACAGCATCAGGAAAGAGAGCAAGATAGAGAAAATGGAGTGGGATGACAACATAGTCCCCAGCCATGACTTTGATCCAGAACGCACTACACAGCACAAACTAGAGGCTGAAGAACTAACAGAGATGATAAAGAAGTTATCTCCAGCTCAGCGCGAAGTTATATCTCTTCGCTTCGGAGCAGAGCTCTCCGTAGCGGAAACAGCCGATGCCCTAGGGAAGAATACAGGAACAATAAAGGCACTACAACACAATGCCATAATATCGTTAAGAAAAATGATGGCGGGAACTGAAATAGCAAATGGCTTACAAATTTGAAGATATTCTGAACAGCTGCCTGGAAAGCATGCTTCACGGCGCGAGCATTAATGATTGCCTTAAAGCTTATCCCGGCCAAGCCGCTGAGTTAGAACCATTATTGAAAACCTGCGCTGCTCTATCTCATAAATCAGCGGGCATTAAAGCTTCACCTGAACTGCGGAGAATAGTTTTTTCCCACCTGCAGGAGACTTTGCGCGCTAAACCAGTCATTGCGCGAGAGAGATTCTTTTTCTGGCACAGGCGCTGGGCAGTATCGCTAGCCAGTATCGCAATTATCTTTGCGTCAGCTACCGGAATATTTGCCATTTCAGAAAAAGCTATGCCTGACGAGTTTTTTTATCCAGCAAAATTGGCCTCGGAACAAATGGAACTGGTCTTGACTCTTTCCACACCAGACAAAGCAAAACTTCATATACAGTTCGCTCAACGGAGAACAGAGGAAATGACCGCAATGGCCTTACAGGACAAAAGCGAAACTGTTTTCCTGCTTTCGGAAAGAGCCAGTGAACATATAATGCAGATGCAGGAAATTTTCGAGAAGGAAATCTTGCAAGTAGACAAGCAGTTAGAGGTCTCATCGCCAAACATTTTTGCCACTACACCAGAATCGATAGAATCACGGGCAGCGGGGGAAGAAGCCTCTACTGAAATTCTGAGAACTGATTACAATGAAAACCTGCATATATTACAGATGGTACTTGAGGACGCGCCTGAAGAACTTGTACCATATCTGGAACGGGCTATAGAGAATTTAGAGGCCGATTATGAGAGAACAATTTCCATCATACACGAATAATACTCAAGGACCTAAAACCGCTAATTTTACCTTGGGATAATTATGACTCAGGGAGTATAATAACAGGTTATCAGATGGATTTCGAAGTTTTTTACCGCAAGTGGCGCCCGCAGACTCTCTCAGAGGTAGTCGGACAGGAACCGATAACGCAGACTCTACGACATGCAGTTGAGAACAACAAGGTAGCGCACGCTTATCTCTTCTGCGG
>CAZVCX010000065.1:0-3018 GCA_964626375.1 uncultured Dehalococcoidales bacterium
CCCTATACAAGAAGCGTTTGTCAATTATGGAGCAATTCAGTGTGGTTTCTGTACGCCAGGTATGATACTTGCAGCCAAGGTTTTACTGGATGAAAATCCAAATCCAACCAGGGAAGAGGTCAAAGAGTATCTGGCTGGAAATCTGTGCCGCTGCACGGGCTATATTAAGATAATAGATGCTGTATTGGCTGCGGCCAAGGCGATGAGCAAAGGAGGCAAGTAGAATGGCCCAGGAGTTTTCAGTTGTAGGAAAGAGACTTCCTCGCATAGATGCGAAAGCAAAGGCTATAGGTGCAACTACTTACACAGTTGACCTACAAGTGCCTAGGATGCTTATAGGTAAGGTGCTTCATAGTCCTTATCCACATGCCAAGATCAAGAAGATAAATAAGACCAGGGCAGAACAGCTTCCTGGTGTTGTTGCTGTTATTACGTTTGAAGATGTCCCTAAGGTTCCATTTACTATGACTACAGATGATAAGATGTTGCGCAATCCGGATGCTATTAAATCTTTAACGCTGGATCAGCTGGTATTGAACGATAAAGCTCGTTTTGTTGGTGATCCAGTTGCTGCTGTAGCTGCTATAGATGAAGGCACAGCAGAGCAGGCGATTGATCTCATTGAAGTGGAATATGAACAACTGCCTGCGGTTTTTGATGCCGTTGAAGCAATGAAACCCGGTGCGCCGCAGATACATGACGCCGCAAAAAATAATATTGCTAGTCACTTTGTCTACCCCTTTGCTCAGGGCGACGTGGAGAAGGGTTTTGCTGAAGCTGACCTGGTGCTGGAGGAGACGTTCAGCGTTTCCAAGCAACATCCCTGCCAGATGGAGCCAACCGGTTGTGTAGTTGACTTTGATGCGGATGGCAATCTGACGATATGGTCTCCGACTCAGGAAGCGTTTCTTCTCAGGGATAAAATGGCTGATATATACAGCATACCCACTGGGAAAGTCCGCTACCTCACCCAGTTTGCCGGTGGTAGCTTTGGGGGGCGAGGTGTCAGCTTAACTTTGGAGCCTATAACAGCAGCGTTGTCGAAAAAAGCGGGTAGGCCTGTAAAGACCGTGTATACGCGGGAAGAGGATTTGTTTGCTCTTGAGACTCGTACTCCTTTCATCCAAACGGGCAAAATAGGATTTAAAAAAGATGGCACCATAACTGCTATGGAGACAAGAGCTATTGCCAACTCTGGTGCATATATTACGCATAGTCCAGCGGTAACGAGCGTGAATCTGGGGCTCTTTTTTGGTCTCTACAAGTGCCCGAATACTTCTGGATATTGTGACATCGTTTATACCAATATACCGATATCTGGGGGAATACGCGGCTATGGTAATCCACAGGCAATGTGGGTGCTTGAGCAGATGATGGATATGGCTGCTGAGAAGCTGGGTATAGATCCAGTTGAAATTAGATTAAAGAACCTTCGAGAGACGGGTGATCCCTGCTGGGTGCCATTTATCCCCATCGAAGGTTGGCAACCGAAAAAATGTATCGAGAAAGGATGCGAGATATTTGGTTGGAAGGAGAAAAGCTCTGCCAATAAAGGTGAAGGGCTCAAACGCAGGGGCATAGGTATAGCGACCGTGAGCCACGTTAGTGGAGCTTTCCCCATGCTTTCTGAGCATACCAATGCTTACATAAAGCTCAATGAAGATGGTTCGGCTGATCTCATTGCCAGTTGTGTTGAGATGGGACAGGGCTTGTTGACAACGTTGTGCCAGATCGCTGCTGAGGAGCTGGGTTTGCGGCTGGAGGATGTCAGGATATTTAATGGTGATACCTCTGTGACGGGCTATGATGTCGGTCAGCATGCCAGCCGGTCAATACATGGAACGGGAGAAGCGGTTAGGAGGGCTGCTGCGGAGGCTCGAAAACAGCTCCTGGAACGCGCTGCCAAGATGCTCGGTGTATCGTCCGATGAGCTTCAAGTAAAAGATAGGTGGATATCCCTCAAAGATGACGGAAGTAAAGGAATTTCGGTTGCTGAGGTGTGCAATAATGCAATTCATAACTTAGAAGGAGAATGCCTTAACATTTCGGGAAGGTGCTCTTTTGAAGCAGGACAGTCACCCATTTTTCAGGTAGTTTTCGCTGAGGTAGAGGTTGATCTGGAAACGGGCGTGGTAAAACCTCTTAAGCTACTTATGGTTCATGATATTGGTCGCGCCATAAATCCGTTGATTGTTGAAGGACAACTGGAGGGAGGTGCTGTACAGAGTTTGGGATATGCTCTCAGCGAAGACTTTATCGTTAACAAGAACAACGGCGTGCTGGAAAGCGATAACTTTACCAGTTATAAGGTTCAGTCTTCTCCAGATGTACCTGAGATAGAAGTATCGCTGGTAGAGGATCCCGTTGAAAGCGGTCCGTTCGGGGCCAAGAGTGTGGGAGAGTCTGCTACGGTTGGTGTTCCACCGGCTATAGGTAATGCTATCTATAATGCTATCGGTGTACGAATCAAAGATCTGCCGATAACACCGGAGAAAGTGCTTAAAGCTCTAAAAGAGAAGGAGCAGAAGGCTTAATGCGTTGGACACGGGAATGCTATTTCTGGCTCGATATTTAAGAAGGGAACTACGTTAGAAAATATGTACAAAGTTGATCAAAGGAGGTGATGAAGGAAGTATTATAGAATATCTAGGAGAAGTAAAGAGTGCTATTATGAGTTTGGCAAAAATATTTTGCGAGGAGGTATTATGAGAAAAGTTATTTTTCCGCTGATTGTTGTAATACTGGCACTGGGTTTAGTTCTTGGTTGTACCAGTCCTGCACCGGAACCTTCTCCAACTCCAAGCCCTTCACCTTCGCCCTCGCCATCACCCACGTCCACTCCAGCTCCGGAGCCGGTAAAATTTAAGGCGGTGGTATTTGAAGCCGTGACTGCTCGCGACATAGATGGCTTCCGAGAATACTTTGTGCCAATGATGAACGAGGAATTTGGTGACTATATTGAAATCGAACTGATTGGGGGAACAGAGGTTGTACCTCCCTTTCAGCAGCACGAGGCTG
>CAZVCX010000066.1:0-4698 GCA_964626375.1 uncultured Dehalococcoidales bacterium
CATATGACACCGGCGTCGCTATCTGGCAGGAATTCGACCATGGGCTATTAGAGGCAGCCAGGAGATGCACCATGGGCATCATCAGCAACATTCAGAACTTAATTTTCTGGCCACCATCGCCAAAGGCGACATACGATTCATTCGAAGACTTATTTCATACCGATATTGCCGACTGCATTGATCTCGAAAATTTTAAACCCTTTATGGAAAAGAAATAGCATTAACAATGAAAACTATCGGGAACAGGGCTATAGCCGCCTCTGCTGGTTCAGGCAAGACTTTTCAGCTTGCACACCGCTACATACAGCTCATGGCCAGCGGCGTGAACCCGGACCGCATTATCGCCCTAACGTTCTCGAGAAAAGCTGCAGGAGAAATCTTTGACTCGGTTATCAGTTATCTATGTCGGGCCGCAAATTCTCCCTATCAGGCAAAGGAAACGGGGAAACTAATAGGAAAGGAAACCTTTGAAACGCATGACTTCTCCCTACTACTAAGAAAGTTGATCTCCAGCCTACACACATTGCATATTGGCACACTGGACAGTTTCGCCATCAAAATTGTACGGACTTTCCCCATAGAACTAGGAATTGCACCTGGTTTCGAAGTACTTGATAATGAAGGGGCTGCAGCGCGCAGCATACGTGAACAGGTGCTGCACACAATCTTCGTCCACCATTTGAGGGACAACGTAGCGCGAAGCAATTTTCTCAGCGCCTTTAAACAGGCTACTTTCGGACAGCAGGAAAAAGGACTGGAACGGAGCCTCGATATCTTTATTGGCGACTATAAGAACTATTATCGCATTCTACCCTCCAGAGAAATGTGGGGGCAGGCAGATATCATCTGGCCAGGAGGATACCCATGGCTAACACCAGATGTCAACGCAAAGGAAGCTGCAAAAGAGCTTGAAAATATTCTTGATAGCAATAATTCCCCTCAGAGACTGTTGAATGGACTAAAAGCTTTCCTTACCTTTGCCAGCACTTACAATGAAACGGCCCAGTGGAATGATTCAGTGGCCAACTCATCTGTCTTTAAATCGCTTCTGGAAAGCGTGGATGATCTGAAACGCGGCCATGCGATACTCTCTTATAACAGGAAAGAGTACCCTCTCGACGCCAAACAATGTGGGCTGCTTCTTAATTTATTATGCCATGTGATTACCATTGAACTCCGCAAGGCACTGGAGAAAACCAGAGGCATTTACAAAATAATTGACCTTTACGAACAATTTTACGATAAAGCTATCAGGGAGAGAGGCAAGCTCTCCTTCTCCGACGCTCAGTATCTGCTGACAGAGGCCAATCAATACAGTGGAGGGGCACTTATCAGCCGAACGGCACAGCAAGATGCGCGACTCTATATAGATTACCGCCTCGATTGCAAGTTAGACCACTGGCTGCTGGATGAATTTCAAGATACCAGTGACCTCCAGTGGAAAGTCCTCCACAACCTCGCTGACGAGATACTGCAGGATACCAGTGGCCAGAGAAGCCTTTTCTATGTCGGCGATGTCAAGCAAGCAATCTACGGATGGCGTGGAGGCAATGCTCGCCTCTTCAACAAGATATTGCAACAGTATGGCAGAAGAATTGAGCAAACTCTGCTGGCAACTTCCTTTCGTTCATGCCAGCCCATAATAGACACCGTTAATCGCACATTTGGCACCTTGCTCACGGACAAACTACCTCCACGTACTATTGAAGAATGGAGTGAAAACTGGCAAGAACATCAATGTCAGAAGGGATTCGTCTCGCCTCATGGATATGCCTCTCTGCTGGAACCGAGATGCCTCGATGATACGGGAAAACCCACTGATGAAGATAGATATTCACTTGTCTCTGGCCTTCTCAGTGACATCGACCCCTTGAATCGCGGTCTTTCAGTAGCAATACTGGTACGCACCAATAAGAGTGGCAAAAAAATTGCCTCCTTCTTGCGCCACGAACATCCTGAAATGAAGATAGCCCACGAAGGGAAAGCAGCTATTAAAGACAATGCTATCGTTTCCGTTCTCCTCGCACTGGTGCAATTTGCTGCGCATCCAGGCGATACTTTCGCCTGGCGCCACCTTCAAATGAGCCCTCTGGGCAGCTACTTTGCTGAGAGACAGGACAATCGCGATAATTTGCCCATCAGATTGCTTCGAGAAATCCAGACGGATGGTTTCCAATCTTTCGTGCGCCTGTGGGCAGCGCGATTGAACTCGGTGCAGCAACTCGATAGCTTCGGGCAAAGCAGAGTTAACGACTTCAGCAAGGCGGCAGGAGAGTTCGACAAGAACAACGAACGCGATTGTAACGCTTTCCTACACTTCATAGATAGCTACGAAATGCAGGAAATGGCAGCAGAAGATGCCGTGCGCATCATGACCATACACCAGTCCAAGGGACTGGGATTTGATATCGTCATTCTGCCCGACTTACAGGGCAAAAGCATGTCTGGCGCCAACTACTCCGATTTTGCAGTCGCACGTGACCCCGTTACCAATGAGCCGATCTGGGCTCTGAAAATGCCGCGCAGCATCATAGCACAAAGAGACTCCGTCCTGGCAAAACAGGTACAGGACAACAATGAAACTGCTTCACTCGATGCACTGTGCGTACTATACGTGGCGATGACGCGAGCCAGGAACGGCCTGTACATAATAACCAGCTTTCCGGGCAAAAGCTCTCAAGCTTTCACGCCCGCTGTTTTTCTCAAGCTACAGCTCACAAATGCAAATACTCAAGATAAAAGACAAACCATCATTGAGGCAAAAGAAGCTGACTGCCTCTACGAAACAGGAGACCCTGATTGGTACACGAAGTTCCCATTACAGCAAAAGGAATTCACTCCAAGTGCACCAGGTCAATTACGCGACAACTTAGCCTCGCAGATCTCAAAACGACGGCGGTTACTCAATATTTCCCCATCAGAAATTGGAGGCGCTGAGATAAGAGCTGACCTAATGTTTGCTGCCACTACTCACGAGGAAACTGATTTAGGCACAGCCATCCATCAATTATTCCAAAAGATATCTTGGATTGATACAACGAACATCGAGCAACTGATCAAGGAATGGCAAGCAGCATCGCCCGTGGCTGAAGAAATACAACAGAAAGCGGTCGCACAATTCCAAAGAGCGCTTGCATCAACAGAGATACGGCAGGCCTTATCCCGCCCGCAGGGTAACGTTACACTGTGGCGCGAGAAACATTTCGATGTCGTTGTGAATGACCAGTGGATAACAGGAGCCTTCGATCGCGTTGTAATTATTCGCGACTCTGAAGGAACTCCTCTGCGCGCTACCATCATAGATTTCAAAAGCAATGAAATTTCCAGTGAAGCCAGCTTGACCAGTGCTGCAGAAAGCTATCGTTCCCAGTTATCTCTTTATGGAAGCGCGCTATCCCAGATATTGCATCTCGATGCTCTCGGAATAACGCTTCAATTGATATTTACTCAACCAGGAAAAGTACATCGCCTGAGGTGAACATTACGCATGACGCAACTAAGTCAGGCTTTCTCGCTGGTTATGGGATAAGACGTGGAAGAAAGATCAAAATCTCCAGAGGGATACATGGAACACAACTCTCTAACGATTCTGCGTTGCTCTCGCAACCCCTTTAACTGTTCGTGTGATAGCTGAGCTTCGTATCGCTCAAGTTTACGGCGCAACTTCTCCATTTCAGCCTCCAATCTTTCCCGTCTATCAGCAGCAGGAGTAGGAGGCCTTCTGGGCCGTATAGCCTGACGATACAACATAGTGAGCTCCCGAGAAATTCTTATACCCCTGCCGGGGGATCTGGGAGATGATGTCGCAGGAAGCATTTTCTCCGTACTAATCTTTTCTGCTATGGGTTCCCCATCGCTTCTTCTGCCAGACGAAGAAGAAATACTATCAGGCCTGATTCTTCTATTCTTAAAGATAACTTCCTTTAATGGCCTGCCATGTGTTGCTGAACCTCGCAAACTCCATAAACTGCTGGTCTCATGAGCAAGGCTAAAGATCATAGGCTGTACAGGTGTTAGCTGCTCTGCTTCGATTTTGAGGCTGCCTGAAGAAAACTGTTCTGCTCGAGGCATATGCAAGCTTCCGAAAATAACTCCCGCCACCTCCTTCGTGCCAGGTTTAATGAGAGGAGAACCATACATTTCATGCAATACAGGCATGCAAAGCTCATAAGAGGGAGTATGCGTGAAGCCAGGGCAATCGTAGGAGAAAGACCGGGTAACATATCCCCGCAGAAATCTTGCTGTGATCTGGGATCTGACATCCTCACCTACCGCCGGCACCCTATCCGCAAAGTGATATTCGTACGTGGATACTTCATCTCCCGGAGATAATTCTTCCTCGCTCAAAGTAAAACCATACCTTGGTACCAGGTTTATATTAGCCATGGCAAGATCCAATCCTCTCGGATGTTGCTCCACGCTGAGAAGTGGATAGGTCGCGTAACCATCGCCTTCTTCTGCCAGTACTGCGTAGCGCTGCCCCACTTCAAGTGCCTGGCAGACGCAGTGCCAGCACGTAACCAAGATATTGGGCGCTATCAGGAAGCCCGTACCTCTAAACGAAGCAGCCGTCAGTATACTCGACCTGCCTATTACAAAAATGGGGAAAACATCTCTTCGCGCGCGAAAGCCCGAAGACGTACACCTCTCTGTAACAGGTTTGCCCAGTTTCAATTGTGCGAACAAATTTATAGCCCG
>CAZVCX010000067.1:0-3049 GCA_964626375.1 uncultured Dehalococcoidales bacterium
CTCGTTATACCATTCGCCGTCTTTCACTGTGGATGAGAGCCTGATGTGCCCTGAATATATATCAGTGCTTTTAACTAAGCCATAAGTGCCAGTGACAACTGTGTCTAGCTTGATGTGCCCTGAAGATATATCAGTGCTTTTAACTAAGCCATAAGTGCCAGGGGTAACTGTGTCTAGCTTGATGTGCCCTGCCGAGATATCGGTGCTCTTAACCAAACCATATACCCCCCCAACTTGTGTATTATCCAGAATAACCAGGCCGTCAGCAGTGAGCGCTGCACTCTTAACTCTCTGGTAAATCGTGCCTTCGGGAATGTCGTCGAGGGTGTCGTCGTCGAGATCAAACTTGGTAGTAGGATTGTACCCGACCTGGTACAGGACATTCTCATCTAGCTTGACCTGGCCTGCGTCCAGGTGCAAACTCTTTACCCTGGCATACTGCTCCCCATCAGGGAGATTGTCCAGGGTGTCGCCTATTTGAGATAGATCGATCGTGTTGTCGGGATCGAGCCAGACAAAATCACAATTCTCCGCCAGGATATTCTTGGCATAGAGATTATCAACATGCAATCGCGCAAAGTAATTACCGGCATCGGTGTACGTTTCCAGTTCCTTCAGGATTTTGCTATAACGCAGGGCTTCAGGCCAGCTACTAAAACCAAACGTAGCCGTCCATTTGCCCTCGCCAAACCTGCGATGTACGTATCCTAGATTGCCAGTCCTGGCATCGCCTTGCCTTGAGTCAGTTACTTTTACGTAGTCAAAGACTTCGGCGCCGGCATTGAGCGGGACCTCCGCAGCTCCTCGTTGCGCCTGCATTTCGGCTTTGGCGATCAATACCTCGGCTATCTCCGTAGCCTGAGTGTTGCTTTCCAGTCTTACCTGGACGTACTTTGTTTTTCTTACGGCCGCTGGTAGGCTAGCATAGTCATCCACCTGCGCCGATCCCGAGTACTGGGGATCATCGCTAGACCGAGACTGGACAACTACTCTGTTGGGAAATACCATGCTATTTACATACGCTTTGCTAAAGAAAGTGTGCCCACTTTCCAGGCTATATTCATAGTCATAGCTGGCGCCGGAGGTAACAGGTTTCAATACATGTATCTTGCCGTCAGCACTAAAGCGCGCCACGTTGGCAGTGAAATCAAGCACCCTTCGCAAGGCAGCTAACCTCGCGCCTCCAGTGTAAACACGAAAGCTATCCCGTGGCTTATAACTATCTGCCAGGCTATCATAGCCGCTGTCCCAGACTACATTGTAGGCGTAGCAATGGCTAAAGCAGCTCAAAGTAGCCCCTGCGATAGCCTCTACCAGGGATTTAACTGTGCTGGTATCGGTATCATCAGGCACATAGCTTTCGCTGGCTTCATCTTGCATCATTATATTGGGGATGCCCTCAAGATCCAGCTTGCAAGTTAGCCTGCCAGGCCAGGAATTAAAGTACTGGTCCACAACATACAGAGGCGCGGCGCTGGAGTATTCGTTCCCCGCACTGGTTACAGCGCCGTACGAAATGACTGCCTGGTATCCCTTGAGGTCCTTGTCGTCAAGTTCACCGTCTTTATTATCTAAAACAATAGTTGCACGGTGGGAATACGGGCTTTCGTCGTGCTCGGAAGATAATATTCTGTCCTGAGCATAGGTATAGCTGTTTGCTCCGGTAAGTTCAACTTTATAGAGGGCATTTATCGAGCTGGACTGCTGTGCGCTCTCCAGTGTTGCAGAGAGAGTCCTCATCGCAACCAGAACCCTCCCTGGTCAATTACAGTCTTGGCGTTTACACCAGATCCGTCAACGGCCGTGCAAACCCATCTTAACCAACCTGTATCTTCATCGCTGGCGCTCTGGTAGTAGTAAACATAAACTCCAGTGTCGTCTTGCGTCATGGCGACCGCGTCAACAACCTTAGTTGTATCGCGGTAAACATCAATAGTCAGGCCTGCTGTAGGATCTACATGGCTACCCTCCCAGTTCGTAACTTCGCACCAGATCGGAATGGACTCTCCTTGAGCGAATACCTGCGTTGTGCTCATTATTGCTTAACCTCCGTCGTGTAGGATTTAAGGTTCAGATATTTTCTGCTGTAGCTTCGTAAATTGAGATAGGATCGTGAGTAGCTCATTAGCTTCATAAGTCTACCGACATATCCCACAAGTTCCACAACCTCCGTCCCACTGCCAGACTCCACTAACGTCCTGAGATATGATAGGACTGCTTCGACGCTGGTCCCTGTGTCGTGAGAGATCATGGCGGCGAGTAAAGTAGAAGCCTCGGCCGCTGCCCCAGTATCGGATTGTGAGAGCAGTGCATCCAGGGAAGAGGAGCCTTCGCCGCTTCCTGTTTCATTTACCTTGTGATAAGTTGAGGCTAGCCCCGTTTCGGCGCCTGCGCCAGTCTCATCCGCTGTTAGTGTGGCCGTGATTACCTTCGCTAGATCGATAGTGCCAGTGGGATACTCTTTGGCAAACAGGGCACGCGCAATTACCGCATCAACTCCAGCGCCAGTTTCGGATGTAAACATACCTTTCGTTATGCTTTCTGCACCTGCCCCAGTGTCAAAACATTTATGCACTCCTTCCAGTATCTTTAGATAGCTGTTCTCCAGGATAGCTTCTCCGCTATCGCTGGCGATCTTGCCAAGCAGACTGGCAATAGCTCCGATCCCGCTTCCCGTATCCCCCAGGCCGATTAGTCGTGCGACAATGCCTTCTAGTCCAGCACCGCTATCACTTAAATTGGTAAACAGCCTCTCCAGCAGGCTTTCCAGCCCAGCACCGCTATCATCCTTTAAGAAGCTCGCAACAGGATTGCTTGATCTCTCCACACTCCCCACACTATAGAATGTGCTCGGACTGGTTAAGGTCTCATTGGTGGTTGCTATCCGCTCTGGTTCTCTGTCAGCCCTGGAGATACGGACTTCATCCAACAATCCTTTTAGGTATCTACCGTCTCGTCCTTCTCCCAGGACTAGATGTTCATTAGACGTATTTAATCCACCAGACCAACTTCTGTTTTCACAGTCTAAACTGCCTCCCAGGTATGTACG
>CAZVCX010000068.1:0-9399 GCA_964626375.1 uncultured Dehalococcoidales bacterium
GAAAAAGAGTTTTCAATGGAGCTGTTACCGTGGAAAGAAGGGGAAAGTGCTGAAAAGGTGTTGGTTAAAGGGAAAGATCTGAGCGAGGAGACGGTAAGCAGGAGTTTTTCCCTGGCGAGGCTTCTTCGCGATGCAGGGTATATGGTGGAACTTGGTTTTGATGAGTGCAAAGAAGCTGGTTACCGCTGGTTCGTTTCCGTTTTTGACGTTGATTCGTTTTCAATTATGGACTGTGAGCGCCAACAAACCCTACAGGTGAATTCTGAAGAAGAGATATTGGCTGCAATAAGAGGGTAAAATCTGTTTATGGGATATCAATCTATCAGATTTGCTTTGCCCAAGGGTAGATTCCTCTCATCTACGGCGCAGTTTTTGGAAAAATCGGGTTTGACGTTTTCAGGTTACGATGCGAAGACGCGGCGATACTGTCTTGAATCATCTGTGTTCTCTAATCTTGTAGCCAAGGTCTTTCAAGAGAAAGATATTCCTGTGCAGGTGGCCATGGGGAATTATGACTTTGGCATATGTGGGCTGGATTGGATTGAGGAGCTACAAACAAGGTATCCTGCGAGTGCACTGATAAGCGTGGCCAATCTGGGGTATGGCAATGGCAGTATCTGTGTTGCTGCTAGCAAGAGATTAGGCCTATCGCGCATTGATGATCTTCCTGGAGGATGCTCTTATCGTATAGTCAGTGAGTATCCAAATCTTGCTGAGAGCATGGCACTTGCTTTTCGCCTGGGTGAGTTTAGAATTATTCCTGTTTGGGGAGCGGCTGAAGTTTATCCCCCTGAGAACGCTGATCTGGCTGTATTGTGGCATGAAGAGCAAGAGGAGCTTTCATTCCATGGATTGACTCCTCTTGCAGAATTGTTCCCCGTTATGGCTTGTCTTATAGCTAATAAGGAGAGCCTGGAGAGTAAGGATCTGAGTCAAATACTGGGTTGCTTGAGCCAGCAGTTCGTTGCCAGAGGGGATATTTTCTGGGTAACAAGGGATTTTCCCCGGCGTGATCGATCAACAATAGGATCAATATCCACTGATTGGCAAATGAAGAAAGTCAAACTGGCTTTGCCTGATGGGCACCAACACAAGCCTGCCGCCCAGCTTCTGGAAAGAGTGGGGATCAGCTTTCATGGATATTCAACTGGAGGAGCCAGTCGCCGTCCCCGCAGCGATCTGGACTGGCTCGGTGTCAAGGTGATCAGACCGCAGGATATGCCTCTTCAAGTGGCCAATGGAAATTTCGACCTGGCCATTACGGGCGAAGACTGGTTGAAGGAACATCTCTCCCGTTTCCCTTCCAGCCCGGTGGAAAAGCTTCTTGGTCTGGGCTTTGGAGGAGTAAGAATTGTGGTAGCTATAAGTCAGGATGCTCCTGTGGATAACGTCGATGCATTGAGAACGCTTGTGCAGGGAGGGAAAATCGCTCCCATTAGGGTGGCATCAGAATACGTTAACCTTGCCGATAAATATCTCAGAGATAATCGCATCACCCCTTATAAGTTGGTGCCTACATGGGGAGCCAGTGAGGCATTTTTGCCTGATGATGCTGATCTGCTAATAGACAATACTGAAACTGGCAAGACGTTAGAGCGACACAGGTTGAAGGTTATAGACGTGCTGTTCCATTCTTCTGCTTGTCTTGTCGGGAATAAAGATAGTATTGCTATCCCTGAGAAGAAGGAGAAAATAGACTTTTTCCTTACGTCTTTTCATAGTGTTGGGTTTCAATAACTAACGGTTATATCTATAAGCGAGGAATATTATATGAAGAGAGTTTCTGGTTTCGTGGAAGCCCAAAGACTGCTTTCACGGGAGAATTACTGGGAGTCGTTTATTTCCTTCTCAGGAAAGGGGGAAAGGCCATCATCGAGGGAGTCTTCTGCATGGGAAGTGGTGCAGCAGATTGTTGTGGAAGTTCATTCCAGGGGCGATGAAGCTCTCTATGATTACTCTCGAAGGTTGGATGGCGTTGAAATGAACTCTCTGGAAGTGAGTAGAGAGAAAATTGCAGCGGCTCGCGATACTGTGGATAGGAGTCTTCTTGATGCGCTGGAGTTGGCGGCCAGGAGAATACGCGATTTTCATTCTGCTGTTTACCATGCCGTTTCTGGCACGGAGCAGCGGCCTTTTGTTATCGCTGGTCAGATGGGGCAGCAAGTGCGACCTCTGGATAGTGTGGGGTTGTATGTTCCCGGTGGCACTGCTGCTTATCCTTCTACAGTCTTGATGATGGCGATTCCTGCTCGAGTGGCAGGTGTAAAGGAAATTATCATGGCTTCACCTCCATCTGCAGAAAGTGGTGAAATTCCTGCGGTTGCACTAGCTGCTGCCGCTATTGCTGGTGTTGACCGCGTTTTTAAGGTTGGCGGAGCACAAGCTATTGCTGCGCTGGCTTTTGGCACCATCTCTGTGCCGCGAGTAGACAAAATTTGTGGGCCGGGGAATATATTCGTTACTCTGGCTAAAAAAATGGTTTATGGTGTAGTAGCTATTGATGGCCTTGAGGGTCCGAGTGAAGCGGTAATTGTGGCTGATGAAAGTGCTAATCCTGTGCTTTGTGCTGCTGATCTGCTGGCTCAGGCTGAACATGATCCTCTTGCCATGGTTGTCTTGATTACTACGTCACCAGAGATGGCTAATAGAGTAGAAGAGGAAATGAGCAGACAGATGGTTGAGTTGAAACGCCGTTCTATTGCTGCTCAGGCTGTAGATAGAGGAATGTTGGTAGTGGTAGAAAAAATTAAGGAAGCTATCGATCTGGTTAATCTCTTTGCTCCGGAGCATCTTTCGCTCATGGTTAAACGGGCTTCTTCCCTAGTTGGTAAGATTCACAATGCAGGTTGTATTTTTGTGGGAGAAAATTCTCCTATTGTGCTGGGAGATTATATTGCAGGCCCCAGTCATGTGCTGCCTACTGGTGGTAGCGCTCGTTTTGCTTCTCCTCTGGGCATTGCTGATTTTCTCAAGGTTAGCAATGTCGTCGCTTTGGATGCGGCTGCTGTACGAGAGGTGGGGCGGGCGGCTATGGTAATCGCTGAGGCTGAGGGATTAGGGGGCCATGCACAGGCAGTGAGTGTGAGAGTGGGAGAACGAAGATAATTAGTAAGATGGAGAGCGTGAACGTTAGAAAATTGATGAGACCGCAGATGGCAGCTATAGCTGGTTATACTCCTATCGACCCTGTTGAAATTCTGAGGGATGGAGCAGGTTTGTCATCGGCAAGAATAATCAAACTTGATGGTAACGAGAATCCCTATGGCTGCTCTCCACAGGTATATCGTGCTCTGAGTGATTATCCGCGCTATCACATTTATCCTGACCCTGAGCAGAGGGCCTTGAAGCAAGCTCTGGAGAAGTATACTGGTATAAGTCAGCAGTACATAGTCTGTGGGAGTGGTAGTGACGAACTGATCGAGCTTATCCTGAAGCTTTTTCTTGAACCAGGAGATGAGGTTATTAATTGCCCTCCAACCTTCGGAATGTATTCTTTTCTCACGGGGGTTTATGCGGGCAAGCTAATTAGCGTGCCCAGAAATGGCGACTTTACTCTTGATATAGTGGGTATAAAGAAGGCTTTGACTCGGAAAACCAAGATTATATTTGTTACTTCACCCAATAATCCCACGGGCAATTCAATTTCTCGTGAAGAGGTCTCGGAATTGCTCAGTATGGGAAGGATATTGGTAATGGATGAGGCCTATTTCGAATTTGGCAATACTAGCGTGGTTGATCTAGTGACTGGTAATTCGAATCTGGTAGTACTGCGCACTTTCAGCAAATGGGCAGGATTGGCGGGCTTAAGATTTGGTTATGGATTTTTCTCTCCAGAAATCGCTGTATGCTTGATGAGAATTAAGCAACCGTATAATGTTAATATCGCAGCTCAGGTAGCGGTACTGGCTTCACTGGCTGATGTGGAATATCTTCGCCATAATGTGGCTAGGATAGTGTCGGAAAGGGAAAGGATGCTGAAAAAACTGAAAGAGATTGAGTGGTTGCGCCCCTATCCTTCTCATGGAAATTTCATCCTCAATCAGGTTATTGGGGGAGATGCCAGGAAAATATGGAGTTACCTGCGCCGGAAGGGTATTTTCATTCGTTACTACTTTGATAATCCTGAATTGGATAATTTCCTGCGGATAAGTGTGGGTAGGCCGGAAGAAGTAGATGCTGTAATTGAAGCTCTAGCGGTCCTGCCTAGTGTGGGGAGAGATGATTAATTGGTTGATGGCTTTTGGCAGATAAAAATAATGGTGGAGGGTTAGAAATGACTGGAAGAAGATCAAAGGTTATCCGTGATACTACGGAAACGACCATCAAAGTGGAGATGGATATCGATGGTACAGGACAATTTGAGATTACTACGGGGATAAGGATGTTAGACCACTTTATCTCCCAGCTAGCGCGGCATGGCTTATTTGACATAAAGCTATCAGCTACTGGGGACGATCAGCATCATATAGTGGAAGATGTAGCTATATCTCTGGGTAAGTCCTTCAATCAGGCGCTGGGAGATAAGAGCGGAATAGTACGAATGGCACACGCTATTGTCCCCATGGATGAATCTCTGGTTATGGTAGCTGTGGATATCAGCGGGAGGCCCTATAGTATATCTGAGGGGTCCTTTAGCAGGGAAAGGATAGGCGATCTTTGCACTGATTTGGTCCGTCACTTTTTGATTTCTTTTGCTACCGAAGCTAGGATAAATCTCTACTCTAATATACTCAGCGGCATGGATGACCATCACAAGGCAGAGGCTTTATTTAAAGCCTTGGGCCGCGCTCTGGATGCGGCTACTCGCATTGACGAGAGGATCATTGGGCGCATACCCAGCACTAAAGAGTTTATTGAAGAGTAAGTGAAGCTTGCTTCACCTATGAGATGGATACCAGTTTGCCTATAGCGCTCAGCTTAAACTGACGTAGGTCTATTTGGAGAGATGTCTAGCCTCTTTTGTTTTGCGGCAGGACCTTATGTTGCTAATTGCAGGATATGGCTGGGGATTAGGTATACCAGAGTTGTTGGTGTTCTGGTGATGGGCATCTAGATCAATTTCACGCTTCGTTACCAAGTTGCATGAAGATAACTCATATTGATATCTGTATATATCCACATGCTTTCGTTACTGCAGTTAGCTGTACTTGTTGATAATGGTTCTGAAGGAATCCACTACGTATTCCAACTGCTCTCTGCTGGCGGCGAAAGAGGATACTTTGGTCGTTTTAGTCATTCCTGGTTGTGGTCCCCATATGCCCCTTTCCTCCAGTTCCTTATAGAGAAAATAACCTCTCTCACGAATGTGCTGAGATATTTCGTAGAATATGGGAGTTTCAAAGGCTAGCAGGTCATGTTTGTGCGGTTTCTCTCCCAGTTGGATAAATCCTAGTTTTTCCAGTTCACTGGAGAACCATTGAGCCTTATCAACCTGTTCGTTCCATAGGTTAACCCTTTCCATTACGTGAGGAAAGGAAGCCATGAGAGTTACTAAAGGAACACCCCTTAGAGTGCATCCCAAAAGCTCTATCTCTTTGTTTTTGTGTGACTTCGATTTCCTCAACACTATTTCCTGCCACTTTTCCTTCATCCCCAACACTCCACATGGGCCAGCGGAGGCCATGCTTTTGTGAGCGCTGCCAACGATAAAATCGGCGCCTATCTCTGCCATGTTCACGGGCATTCTCCCCACAGAATATGCTCCGTTAACAATGTAAGGGATGTTGTATTTGCTTGCTATCTGTCCTAACTTCACGGCATCGGGGAGATTGCCGTAGCTGCCATCGGGATAAGTGAGCAGGAGCATAGAGGGCTTAAGTTCTTCTATTAGTGGGATGTAATCGTTGACATCTATCTTAAATTCGGGGTAGCCTGAGTTGGGCACTTTGATTAAATTCAGCCCCAAGCTCTCCGCAGCTACGGTGGTGGTGTAATGTCGATTGCGGTCAACGATAATGGAATCACCAGGATGAGTTAGTGAGTGCATTATTATAAAGATGCCCTCTCTGGCACCGTGAGTTATAGTAGCTATATCAGCACCTAGGAATGGAGGCAGTAATTCGTGTACGAAGTCTTTTATGGGAGGGCTCGGTATATTTACCAGGCTCCCCAGGCAGAAGTCACACACGGAATAACCATCACCGAACTCTATTAATGCTTCTTTGGCAGCGGGCGTGAGAAGGCTACCCGTTTGCAATGGCATGATATTAATCATTCTCCTATGTTGGCGGGATATGTGGAGAAGATTTTTTAATAGCTTGTTTTTGTTGAGCTGTCCCATCTTCTTTATTCTCGTGGTTCTGCTTTTATGGTGATGAATACGGCGCCACCAATGCCTATCTTCTTCTGTTGTCCCTCAATGTATTGGAGAACTCTCTCGGGTATTTGTAGATTTAGATCAGATAGATGTCTTATCGTTTTTACCTGGTATGTCAACTTATTATTACTATTTTCGATTGCTGCTGCCGCACCGGCAGCTATGGCCTTCATATAATTCATTCCTGTGTATCTTCCTGAAGGCATGAAATCACTGTATATGGTGCCATTAGCTACGCATATTTCGTTGAAACCTGCTGGCCCAATTAACTTCTTGCCCGTTTCTTCCTCTATTATTTTGACTTCAATGGATTTATCCTTCCATGCCGTGAACTCGCATGGAGCGAGCTCATCTTTATGTTTTTGTGCAGTTTTCTCTATTGATTGGGCTATCTTTTTACCTCTCTCGGTATGAGGGCTTTCTATATAGGTGAGAGAATCTGCTATTTCATCATCAGAGTAGTCCACTACAGAAAACTGGGGATAAGCTAGTTTTCTTACATCATCAGCTTCGTAGAGAAGCATTGCCATGCGCTCTATGCCCAATCCTGCATTGAATACTGGATATTTAATATTGAAATTCGCCAGCGCGATGGGAGAATATACCCCGATATCAGCGATCTCTAACCATTCTCCTTTGAACTTAATGAAAACCTCTTGTTCCAATCTAGGAGCATAGTACTTGGAAGTTGCCTTTTTGGTCTCAAATTTTACCTCGGCAAAACCGTACTGATGGAAAATTTCCTCCGTTATCTTTCTCCCTGCCTCAAGTGATATTTCAGGATCCATGATTACCATGGAGGCTGAATGATGTACCCTAAGGTGATGGGCATCCTCTCTCTGTTCATTGCGATATCGTGGCCCCACGGAAAAAAGTGCCAGAGGGAACTGTTCCTTGTTCTGCAATGCTGCCAGCGTGTGGAACCATGTGGCAGTCATATGGCTTCTAAGAGTTTTGTTTGATGGTATGGGATGTATCTCTCTAAGCTCGGGGAATACCTTGTCCAGCAGTTCCATAGCCTGATGATCGGTAATTCTGAGCTTAGTAATGAGTACCTCCATGAGATCATCTGCCTCAATTTCACCTCGCTTGTAGCTTCGCAAAACGGATTGCAGCGCTTCCGTCTCTATTGTCTTGGCGATCTTTTGTGCTTGGGCTATTTTTTTATCACTTAATCCTATGTCGGGTCGGGGCAATTCTGCCAAGAAAAAGACTCTATCGAGGATTACTAGTCCTTCAGGACCATACTGTTTCATGACATCGGTGTCGGGTAGAATGGTATAGTTTTCTACTTCGTCAAAGCCAAGGCCCAAGAAGATTTCGCGGGATTTTTGGATTAGCTCTTTGACAGGATGTGGTTTACCTTTCTTAGACAGAGAGATTTCTGTTCCTTGGGGGATGAGATTTGCCGTGGTTTCCCATGCACCTCCAAAGTTTTTTTTTGCCTGATCCTTTATTGCATCTACATTAAAGATTGCCATAACTAAGCCTTAACCCCATTAGATATAGTATTTTAGCAAGTGTTGTTTTAACATATCCAGTAATTTTATGGTGGCGGTTTTCTTATTTTCTTCTCTATCTCCCGAGAAGATATATTTTTCGCTCTTACATTCTTTTTCGCTTGCTATCCCGAAGTAGAATAGTCCCAGAGGTTTGTTGGGAGTACCGCCGGAGGGGCCAGCAATTCCTGTATCAGAGATGCATACATCTACTTTCAAGATATCTTTTCCCCCTCTGGCCATCTCAATAGCCGTTTGTGCGCTTACAGCCCCCCAGGTACTTATCGATTCCCTACTAACTCCTACGATATTTATCTTTGCTTCATTGCTGTAGGCTATTATTGAACCCTTGAAGTAGGAAGAGCTACCTGGCACGTTAGTTATCGTGTCTGCGATCCTCCCGCCAGTGGCTGACTCCACCGTTCCTATGGTTAATGGCCTTCCTCTTTTTGTCTGGAAGCCTATTAGTAGCTGAGCAATATCCGTTTCCAGTTCTGCCATATGAATGGAGATATTTTAGCAGATTTTCCTGTTATAATTCGTCGATGTCTGGCATTTCTGAAACTATAACCTTTTTGGGAACAGCAGGTGCGAGGTTTATGGTTTCTCGCCAGCTTCTAGCCTCTGGTGGTGCCTGGATAGACTTGCATGGAACGCAGATCCTGGTGGATCCAGGGCCAGGATGTTTAGTCCATGCTATCAACAAGAAGCTTGATCCCTCCAGGCTGGATGCTATTATTTTGTCTCACAAACACCTGGATCACAGCGGAGACATAAATGTTATGATTGAAGCCATGACTGCCGGGGGCACCAGGAAGCGTGGCTTGGTCTTTGCTCCTGGTGATGCCTTGAATCAAGATCCCGTCATTCTCCGTTATATCCGCTCTTATCCCAAGCAGATAGAGGTTCTCGTTGAAGGAGGCACTTATCAGGTTAATGACATCTCTTTCACAACACCCATCAGACATCAGCATTCTGTGGAAACTTATGGATTCGTCTTTCGATCTCCTTATCATACTTTCTCTTGGATTACGGATACTAAATATTTCGAAGGGCTAGCTTCTCATTACACTGGAGAGTTGCTCATTCTCAATGTGGCTATGCTAGATTCTAAAGTTCCTTCACGTTCTTTGATGACGCTCCCCCTTGATCATCTATCCTTTGCTGATGCTGGAAGATTGGTAGAATTGATAAAACCAAGGGTAGCTATACTTACTCATTTTGGCATGAAGATATGGCGTGCCGGGCCTAGTGTATTGGCAGAGAGGATGTCAGGAGAAAAAGGCATTCAAGTTATTGCTGCCAGTGACGGCATGAGGTTTGATTTTTCCCAGTTGGAGAACAAAAAATAGGAGAACTCCTTGGCAACGGCTTATTTTCCCAAGAGGTTGCCCTCTAAGTATCGTCTGCGCTGGAGCGTTTCACTACCGTGTTCGGGATGGGAACGGGTGGTTCCACCCCGCTCTAGTCACCAAGAAATCCTCCATTGACTAGTATAATTCATGGGGGCGCCTTTTTCAAATCAATGTGAAAGAGTATATAGTGGAGGAATTAACACTTGGATGTTATATATACTTTGGAGCT
>CAZVCX010000069.1:0-4455 GCA_964626375.1 uncultured Dehalococcoidales bacterium
ACTCAAGAGATTCCCTTGATCAGCTCCCATAACTTGCTCGACAATCAGGCCTTCTGTCATATCCGCCACCATATCTTCAAAAGCAATCTCTCCTTCCGCCACTATCAGCGAACTGCTAGCTGGCTGCGGGAAGCCCGCACCAACGCGCTCTCCATGACCTGTACTCTGGATCCCCACCAGAGCAGCTGTTTTCAGGTCATAAAAGAAATTCGCCACCTCTCCATCACTAATAAGAGACAAAGACTGACTACGCACTCCTTCATCATCACAGGGTCTGCTCCCAGATCCACATGATACGGTAGCATCATCCCGGAGAGAAAACTTTGTATCAAAAATACGTTCACCCAACCGACCTTTCAAAGGAGATGCCCCTTCAAGAACCATTTTACCGCTAAAAGCTTTGACTAAAGGAGAAAGCAGAGCTTCAACCACGCCGGTAGGAGTAAAGATTACTGGCAAAGTTCTAGCAGGTAACTCAGCCAGATCTTTGGCCCACTCAAGTTGCCTCTTTACGCTGTCTACCAGCCCATCAATTCCTATCGGCAAGCAACAGGAACCCGTGCTCTCACCAACAAAGAGCATGTCTTCATTCCTCACCAGTGTACCTTCCAGGTCAAGTCCAAAGAAACTCTTGCCGTAATTCGCCCTGCCTCCCTGAGAATTAAGTATTTGTATTGAGGATACTCCCTTGACTACACTAGCATCGCAGAGAATGTCAGCGGTGTGCTCTGTGATGGCGGTAACGATATTGCTGCCCATATTTACCATTTCAGACATCTCTACTTTCTCAACAGCAGGATCAAATACGTCTACCGCAGGATAATTATCCAAACCAGGAAATTGGTATTTCGCTAAAGGCCCAAACTGAGATGTTTGTACGGCCATTTCAAGTAAACTATCTTCATCCACAAAGCCACTGGCCCGGGCAAACCCGACTCTCCCATCTTTGAAGATTCGCAGAGCAACGTTCACACTTTCCCGAGTTTGGATTTCCCTCAGACGATTAGCTTCAAAGTGAATTGTAACCCTCCGAGAAGAAACGCTGAAAACCTCTGCTTGTTCAGCTACTTCCATCGCTCTCTGTAGAAGTCTCTCCACTTTACTTACCCCCTACCACACAACGGCGGATTCTAATATGCGGACTGCCATTGGAAACGGGTAAAGGAGACTGTCCCCACTTACCACAACCCCCACCTTGATTCATATCGAGGTCATTGCCAACAGCATCTATATTCCCCAGAGTAACGAAAACATTTCCCGTTAATACTGGTCCCCGCAGCAACTCCTCTACTTGACCATCGCGTATCGCATAGGCCTCCGCACCAGAAAAGGTAAACATCTCCAGGCTGGTTGTTCCTCCATACCAATCCTTGACATAAATACCTTCCTTAACATCAGCAACCATATTGTCAAAAGACATATCGCCATTCTCAAAAAAGGTGTTGCTCATGCGCACAATAGGAGAAAAGAGATAATTTAAAGTACGCGCATTCCCCGTGGGATGTTCTCCCATTCTGGATGCCGTTTCTCTAGAGTGAAGTCTCCCTGTCAAAATGCCATTCCTGATAAGTTAATTCTTGGAAGATGGAGTTCCTTCATCATCATATTTATAGCTTCCCCTCAAATTGGAAATGGTAGCATCATCTACGATATTAAGGGCTTCTCCTCCAAACCTCCGCCCCAGAACCATAATTTTACGTAGCTGTTCATTTTGATAAACGAAATCTGATTCAGACAAATGCCCAAAAGCCTCATGGACGAAAACACCGGCAAGCACGGGGTCGAGAATTACGTCGTACTCTCCTCCCACGACCTCAGGAGCATCAAGGAGTGCCCCCGCGCGCCTCGCTACCTCCTTTACCTCATCCTGCAATCCCTCTACGGCAGAGATCTCCCCCCTACTCCCCATGCTCAGCCCTGACTGTTGAATCTCCCCATTTTCGCGCGCTATAGCCACGATGCGCAGTGCGAGGTCAGGTTTATCTTGCTCTATATAGCTACCTATAGAGTTAGCAAACACTACCTTGCTGCTAGCATCCCGATAGACAATGTTTGAACTTTGGATTCTGGGGCTGCTGAGCACAATATCATTGTATTCGTCGAGAATCTTTTTCTTCGCTTCCAAGGGCATAATAGAGGCATCTCCTCTCTTTGCTATAGACTTGTCAACTACAGGGTTGCTGAGAATCATTTCGAAGCTTTCTCCTCCAACCATTCGAGCTTCTTCTACCGCCAGAGAGACATTTCTTTTCAGCCCCTCAAGATTGCTAAAACTAACAAACCCCCAACTCCCATCTACTAAAGCACGGACGCTTCCTCCAAGACTACGAGATTTATCTACCACCTCCAGTTTCTCCCCTCGATAAACGAGCTGTGTAGTGTGACTCTCTTCGACTCGAACTTCAATATAAGGCCTAGCTCCATATCCCTTGAGAGCATCAGCAATGCAGTTACGCATAACGTCATATTTTAAACCCCTATGTGAATAAAGACAAAAACTAAAGCTATTACCAGTCGGTAGTTCCTGAGAATGGACTTTTCATTTGGCATAAATCGCACTGCTCTACGACAATAAAGCTTCCTATCTCTCATCAGGCAGGAAAAATTCCTGGATTACCAGCTATCTTTACTCCCTACATTACTTTTAATCCACAAGCAAATTCTTTTATCACCGACATTTTTCGACCAAATAAATGCCGCAGTTCCCTCTTGCAGTGCTTTTATGAGATAGATACAGGATAAAAGCTCATGCCAAATAAAAGAGCTTTCATTAAAGCACTAAGGATATCAGTAATGGTTATAGATTATGCCGCCGTGGGACAGCCAGGTAATCCAGCAAATGGACTTTCCCCCTCTCCCTATTGTATACTTAGCTCAGGAACTAAAAACAAAGGGGGCAGTGCAGATGAGATCTAGCCTTATCGGGAAGATCGAAAAAGCAAAAAGGTATGCCCAAGAGCCAGGCCGCGTCGAATTTTCAGGTTTTACCACTATTTTCCACGGAGAAAACAGCGATCACAAAGTAAGCTATGCCAGTGGAAAGTGGCATTGTACCTGCAGTTTTTTCTCTCAATGGGGAACATGTAGCCATATAATGGCATTACAACAGATACTGCACGAAATGTTGCCTGCGGAAGCTCTTTCCTCTCTTGAAGAGATTCACTCACGAGAGAAATAGTCTAATGCCTCGGCTGCTACGAAAAGAGAGCCGGTAATGCATATGAGGTCGTCTTTCTTTGCCAGGGACAGAGCTGACTGCAAAGCACAAGGTATGTCGCTGGATATATCAGGACTAATTCCACATTTGGAAAACTCTTCAGCTATTCTACGAATGGTAGCCGCTCGTGGATGAGAAGAGCGGGTAACGATGACTCGAGAGGTAAGAGCAATCATCTCTCTTATAATACCAGAGATATCTTTGTCTCCTGTCATCCCTGTAATGAGGAAGGCTTGTTCATAGGACAAACAGTTTTTAATGCTATCAACCAACTTTCCCATAGATGCTACATTGTGTGCTCCGTCAACCAGAACCAGTGGATGATGCTGGAGGATCTGAAATCTTGCCGGCCATTTGACATGTGACATCCCTCGAACGATATCAGCAGATGATATATCATATCCCCCCATAGCAAGAAGTTCCAGAGCAGCTACCGCAGCTGCCATATTTTCACCTTGATAATTGCCTAAAAGCGGAATTGTGATATGATACTTATCCCTCATGCCTTCAACTAAGAACGTCTGACCCGATAGGTTAGAGTTTATTTTATGATAGGCAACCTCTTTGCCTACTTGAACCAACTTCGCTCCCCTTTGTAGACAAACATGCCGTATAATCTCGGCCGCCTCTCGTGGCTGGGGGGAAGTTACTACACTTACCCCCGCTTTGATAATGCCAGCTTTTTCATGGGCTATATCCTCCAATCTATCACCAAGAACCCCTGTATGGTCACGGCTAATTGCAGTAACAACGCAGACCTCTGGATAGGTCACATTGGTAGCATCAAGGCGCCCCCCCAACCCCGTCTCTAGTACTTGAAAGTCGACCTCTTTCCGGGCAAAATACGTGAAAGCCAACACAGTCAACGCTTCGAAGAAGCTCACCTTCCTTTGCTCTACCTGCTCAAAGTGAGGCCTTAAATCAGCCAGCAGCCCAGCAAATTCTTTCTCTGATATCAAAACCCCTCCCACTATAATCCTTTCCCTTATAGAATGTAGATGAGGGGAGGTGTACAATCCAGTTCTATACCCTGTGTCGGAGAGAACCTGTGCTATCATAGCAGCCACGCTCCCCTTGCCATTAGTCCCCGCTATATGAACCGTCTTGGCTGCAAGATGCGGTTTCCCGATTTTCTCAAGCAACCTCTCCATATGTTCCAGGCTGCCTATACTTGCAATGTATGGCGTTCCGAGAACGTTCTCATAGTTAAGAAAGCTGTTGAGATACTCTAACGACCG
>CAZVCX010000070.1:0-6000 GCA_964626375.1 uncultured Dehalococcoidales bacterium
AGAGTTTTCTTCAGCGAATCCAACCGATAGCGTATGCTATCATCAACTAGCAGATCACCAATCCTGGCCCTAAAGCCACCAAGCAAAGATGGGTCAACACGAGCATCAATTACTACCATCTTATCCCCTACCATATGGCCAAGACGGCGAGAGACCATTTGCCTATCTTCATCGCCCAAAGGCAATGCTGTAACAACCTCAGCATGTTCAATACCACGATGCGCATCGAGCAACCTCTGGTACTCCTGGAATATGTTATTCGCCAGATTCAACCTCCCTCTGCTAACCAGAAGACAGGACAGATTGAGTGCCAGAGGAATCACATCCCCTAACTGCTCCTGAAGGATAGTTTTCTTGGCAGCAAAGGGAAGCCTAGGATTTTCCAGCAATGCCATAAGTTTGCTATCCTTCGCTAAATCAGCTATTTTGTCCAACCCAGCTTGCCAGTTATCCAGCTCCTGCCGTTCCAGTGCCAGTTCAAAAGCCGCCTGAGCGTACCGTTTGCCCGCGTTCGTACTCATTACCGTTAATTTCTCTTAAAAGAAATACTCTCTTCCAGCGCTTTTTCTATCAGCTTCCGGTGTTTTTCCCTGTCCAGCGTCTCGCTGATTACCTTGCCCGCAATGATGACAGCGGTATCCACAAATTCTTTGCGCAGGTCATCAATGGATCTAGCCCGCTCTTGATCCATTTCCTTGCGAGCCCTATCAATGATGGCTTGTGCTTCTTTCCTGGCCTCCTGTTTTGCCTCTTCCTTAAGCTTGCCGCCCATCTGTGCCGCTTCGGCAATGATGGTCTGTGCCTCTTCGCGCGCCCTGCCAATCTCCTCCTCAACTACCATACGAACTCTAACATATTCCTCCCTCGAAGCTTCAGCCTGGGCCAAGCCTTCCTTTATCCTCTCTGCCCTTTCATCCAGCATCTTCCGTATAGGACGATAGCCAAGGAAAATAAGCGCCCCCATAAGGATAAGAAAACTTACGAGCTGAGCCACGAAAGTTGGTAAATCTATTCCAAGTTCCGCCATGTATCCTCCCTTTTCTATCTTCTAAATAAGCTAGGCAACGAAGATGAGCAAAATAGCTACAATAAGAGCATAGATGGCTACCGCTTCAGCAAAAGCAATACTCAAAATCATGTTTGTCATTATGGGGCCCCTGGCCTCAGGATTCCTGCCTATCGCTTCCAGAGCTCCCTTTCCAATCAGACCAATTCCAATCCCCGGGCCTATAGCCCCTATTCCCCCTACTAAACCAGCTCCTATTAACCGAGCAAATTCACGGGCTGCTTCTACTACATCCATAATAGATTCTCCTCCTTGTTTATTCTTATCATCAAGCTGATTCTTCCTCAGCTTCCTTCACTGCCATGGTAAGGAAACACAGTGTCAACGCGCCAAATATCATTGCCTGTATAAATCCTAAAAATGCTTCCAGCCCATAAAATATCACCGGGACCACCCAGGGAATCAAGAAAATAATGACCAGCGTCAACATACTGCCAGCTGTCATATTGCCAAAAAGACGAAAAGTAAAACTGATGATGCGAATGAACTCACTCAGCAACTCCAGAATACCAACAAAGATCGCTATCAAACCCATAGCCATACCGCTAAGACCAATCTTCAACCTGCCCTTAAACAACTGACGCAAACCCTGGAATAGAGGGCCAAAATCAAAGAACTTCGTTATATACTTGAATCCCTTCGCCTTGAACCCCCAGAACTCCACGTAGCAAAAAGATACCATGGCAAGCATTAACGGCACGTTGACATCTGTGTTAGCGTTACGAAATAGCGGCACACCATTCATCTTTATTGATTCAATTCCCGGAATGAGATTTATCCAGGCATTGGCCAGAACAAACAGAAAGATAGTAGTACATACAGAAAAAAACTCCCTGCCGTATTCTCTTCCTGCCGCATCTTCTATGAAATTAGCTGCCACCTCATATATAGTCTCCACGATATTTTGAACACCTGTGGGAATGAGCTTCATTTTGCGCGCACCCACAGCGAACAGAACGATCATAACAACGATACCTATCCATGCCGTAATCATGGTATTGGTTATGGGAAGACCGGAAAACGGCATTTCTGCAGGTAGTTCAGGACGGGGCTGATGAACTGCCAGGATAGAAACGGGCTCTGTCCCCAGGATCAGGGCCCCCATATTGCCACCAATAAAACTAATAACCACCAACGCCAGGAAAACTACTGCCAGAATAACCATCGCGCTCAACGCACAACCGCAGTAGCGCTTTTTCTTTTTCTCTTTCCTTTTATCAGCCACTATCCTAGCACTCTATTCCTTGACCTTGTTTTGGCGTCTTTCCCCCAGAAACATCCGCATGGGCCAGTGGGCCTGCTTCTCTCCGCCCTTATCTCGAGCCTCCTGCAAAAAGGGCTTTACCATGCGGTAAACACCATAACACATAGCAAGAGTCCCGACCGCAAGCCCAATCAGTGGGAACATGACCGAATGCCCCATTTCCCGCCCCAACCAAAAGCCCACGCCCGCCGGAATCAAAAGGCACAGAGCCACGTAAACGACCACAGCTACCAACTGCATTACCGCTGACCAATTTTTCACAAAGACTCCTGCTCATCATGACGCCATTCTCTTCCACGACAGGAAGCAAAACCGCCATAGACTCACACAAAAAATAAGAAGAACCGCTGTTCTGAACGCTACGACTTCCTCTTATCGAAATCATCTAGATTCAGAGTGCTAACGAAGTCCTGATAAGCTGATAATCCCTTGAGTTCCTGCTCATCTCCCTTGCTCTCGGATACAGATCTGCCCGCCGTATCCTCATCTAATACGATGCCAGCCTTTTCCAGCACTTCTTCTTCGGCATAGATCGTGACCCCGGCTCTCACTGCCAGAGCAATAGCATCACTGGGACGGGCATCTATATCAAGCTGTCTGGAATCTATGCTAAGAACCAGTTTGGCGTAGAAAGTATCGTTCTCAAGATCACTTACTACTATGTAATCCAGCACAGCTCCTAGAGACGAAACCACAGATTGCAACAAATCATGCGTCAAAGGACGGGCCAGTTCTATGTTCTGTAGCTTCACGGCAATGGCATCAGCTTCATTGGGACCAATCCATATAGGCAAATAACGACCCGCGCTCTTCTCCTTGAGAATAACAACCCTCTGATAATTCATCAGGCTAACCCGGATGCTATCAATCGACATCTCTACCATCACATTACCTCTCTAAACTGGGTAATTATTCTATACTCCCCAATCTTAACCTGTCAATGTCAAGTCAGTCAAACCATTTATCGTTACAGATGTGCGCAAATTCCACCATCGGCGAGATAATTGCGCTGAATACAAAACAATCTTGATGAAATTGACAACGAGGCCATTTTCGTGTACTCTGCTTCTCGGCAGATTTCATTTATACAACGAAGGAGGTGAATTATGCCCAATATGATTGTTTGTTGCAAGCAGGTCCCTGATCCTGAAGCTCCCCCATCTCTATTCAAGGTTGACTCATCAGCCAATAAGGTAGTCACCGCACCGGATGTGAAGCCGGTGATCGGACAGTATGACGAGTTTGCACTGGAAGCTGCCTTGAGAATAAAAGAAAAACAGGGTGGTAAGATTACGGTGCTCAGCCTTGGCAATAAGATTACCCGCGATGTAATTAAGAAAAGTCTGGCCGTTGGCGCTGATGAACTCGTTCTTCTGGAAGACGAAGCTTTCGAGGAAAGCGATAGCTGGACCACAGCGTATGCCCTAGCTGCAGCGGTGAAGAAGGTGGGAGAATACGACATGATTTTCTGCGGCAGGCAGTCCTCCGACTGGGATGCAGGACAGGTAGGAATAGGCATAGCAGAAATTCTGGGAATCCCCGCAGTCACGCTTGCTCGCAAAGTTGAGTTCTCTGATGGATCAGTGAAAGTTGACAGGGCCATTCCAGATGGATATGAATCGGTAGAGGTAGCGCCCCCTGTACTAATCACAGTGAGCAGCGAACTCGGGGCTCTTCGTTATCCCGCCTTGAAAGGGATTATGGCTGCTGGCAAGAAACAGCCCACAGTCTACAAGCCAGCTGACCTGGGGCTTGAAGCCAATCAGGTTGGTGCTGCTGGAAGGCACATCAAGATAAGCAAACTCTTCCAACCTGTAAAAGAAGGCAAGTGCGAGATCGTTGAAGGCGAAAATGGAGAAGAAGCTGGTGCCAATCTCGCTCTCAAGCTCAGGGAAGCAAAATTGCTCTAGCACAAAGGAGGAAAACAATGGCTGAAAACAAAGGTATATTGATTTATGGGGAATTGGCGTCAGGGAAGCTTGCTGCCATCACTACTGAATTACTGGGATGCGGCCGTAAACTCGCAGACGAGTTGAATGAAGAGCTATCCTGTCTGCTGATTAGCGATTCAATGGGAGAAGCTGCCAAAGAAGCAATTGCCTTCGGAGCAGACAAAGTTTACACAGTAGAAAATCCATCGCTAAAACAATACCAGGCAGAATCATACTTTCAGGTATTGGATAAGCTGGTCAACGATGCTAAGCCACGAATCATCCTGTTTGGCCAAACTGCAACGGGCAGAGAGCTCGCTCCCCACCTTGCCTTCAAACATGAAGTCGGCTTATCAACGGATTGCCTCGATCTAAGCATAGACTCTTCAACTAAATTGCTTCTGCAGACCAGACCCGTTTATGGAGGTAATGCCCAAGCGACTTTCGTCAGCGAACTGCTCCCTCAGATAGCAACTATCAGGCCTAAGGCAATGTCACCTCTAGAACAAGATAGTTCACGCACCGGTGAGGTTGTCCCTTTCAAGGTTGAAATAGATGCATCGGCAATCAAAGTCAAGGTACTGGAAACAGTGAAAGAAGAGGTAAGTGGCATTAAACTCGAGGATGCACCTGCCATAGTGTGTGGAGGTAGAGGAATCGGCTCTGCTGATCCCTTCAACACCACGCTGAAAGAACTGGCTGAGCTTCTGCACGGTGCCGTAGGCGCCTCACGCCCACCTGCCGACAATGGATGGGTTCCGGAAGCAATGCATATCGGCTTAACAGGGAAAATTGTTGCCCCCGATATTTATTTCGCGGTAGCGATATCGGGAGCTAGCCAGCACATAGCTGGATGCTCCGGGGCCAAACACATCATAGCTATTAACAAAGACCCCGAGGCAAATATTTTCAAAGAAGCAGAGATAGGAGTAGTTGGCAAATACGAGGAGGTAATACCTGCTCTCACCGGCAAGCTAAAGGAACTGCTATAAAGCTAAGAAGTCACACAACAGGTGAACTTTAGAAAACCTCATGAAGAAGGGAAGTTCCTCTTTATGAGGTTTTCTCTTCTTTATGAGCCTCTGCTACTATTTTCTGGCTGATATGCGCAGGTACTTCTTCATAGTGGTCGAATTGCATTGTAAAGCTACCGCGCCCCTGAGTTATTGACTTCAAGTCAATTGCATAGCGGAGCAGTTCTGCCGAAGGCACTTGAGCCCTGATAACCATCATGCCAATCTTACCTTCTGCAGGAGCCATACCAGAAACCCGCCCTCTCTTTCCATTGAGATCGCTGATAACGTCTCCTGTATAAGACTCAGGAACAGTTACAATAACGTTAGCTATGGGTTCAAGCAATACAGGCTTCCCCATAGACAATCCCTTCTTCAAGGCCTGCACAGCAGCAATCTTAAAAGCAATATCTGAAGAGTCCACTGGATGAAAACTACCATCAGAAAGAATAACTTTCATATCTATGACGGGAGAGTTCGCCAGGACACCTTCCTGTTTTGCCTCATTGACGCCCTTCTCCACCGCTGGAATATAATTGCGAGGAATTGCTCCTCCGAAAATGTTTTCGGTAAATTCGAAACCCTCACCTCTGGGCAAAGGTTCCAGGTTCAAAACAACGTGCCCATATTGACCATGTCCACCACTCTGTTTCTTATGCTTGTATTCCGCATTTACCGATGCGGTGATGGTCTCTTTATACGGGACCTTGGGAGTCTCCATCCTCA
>CAZVCX010000071.1:0-2743 GCA_964626375.1 uncultured Dehalococcoidales bacterium
ATTAACTCCTAGAACGATGGTTATATCCTCTTCCTTGGCCGGCGCCGAGATAATAACTTTCTTAACGCCACCATGTAAGTGAGCTCGAGCCTTGCTACCCTGAGTAAAAAGACCCGTTGACTCGACAACGATGTCCACGCCATAATCACCCCATGGGATGTTGGCTGGCTCTCGTTCCGCTAGAACCTTTATCGCCTTCCCATCTACTGTGATGGATTCCTCTTCAGATTCCACTTTACCTGGATAAATACCATAGTTGCTATCGTATTTAAAGAGGTGTGCATTTGTTGCCGCATCGGTGAGATCATTGAGCGCCCTAACCTCCAGATCTCCGCTATGGCGCTGCAATATCGCTTTGAGTGTTAACCTGCCAATTCGCCCAAAACCGTTAATTCCTATACCTGTTGCCATCATTACACCTCCTTTCTTAATTTTCAGATACTTACTCATATTATAAATTAATTACGATCATAGATGCTACTTACGAGAAATATAATTTGTAAAGAAGGCTAAAAGGCAGTTAAGATTAGATAATAAACCTGAAATAAGGATACTCAAAAAGTAAGGTAAAAATGGATTTCCTTGCCCAAATTACAGCCATGAAGATGGTGATAATACCTGTTGCTGCATGGTTTGTTGCTCAGATATTAAAAGTAATCATTCAATCGATTAAAGACAGGCAACTAAAGCTGCGCTACATGGTGAACCCGGGGGGAATGCCCAGCGCCCACTCAGCTCTGGTTTGCGCTCTGGCAACGACCGTGGGAATGGCACATGGAATAGATTCCAGTATCTTCGCCATCAGCGCTATCCTGGCTGTCATTGTAATGTATGATGCCGCTGGCGTACGGCAAGCGGTGGACAAGCAATCTGCCGTCCTGGGCCACCTGCTAACAAGTATTCCCAAAACGCCTCCTGAATTTGAGCACCTCCTGCAAACTCTGGTAGGGCATACTCGATTTCAGGTCGTAGCTGGAGCATTGCTGGGAGTTCTCATGGCATTATGGTGGAATTAGAGCTATTGAACATTCCGTGCTTCCTCTCCATGGCGAAATCCAATGAGGTATAGTTAAATGCTAGCAAACTTTTTAGGGAAGGTTACTCAACTTGAAGGCAAAAAATTTCTCCAGTTGAGCAAAGAAATCAGCGACCCCGAAATTACCCCACCAGACACGGAAAGCAGTGTCTCACTTTACATACATATCCCTTTCTGCAGGACGCTCTGTCCTTACTGCTGTTTCAACAGGTACCCGTTGAATGAGGAAAAAGCGAGAAACTACTTTCAGCAATTAAAAAGAGAGCTCGACCTTTACCTGAAGAGGGGATTTAAATTCTCAAGCTATTACTTTGGCGGAGGAACTCCCACCGTGATGATGCCCGAGTTGCTGGAATTCATGAACTACCTTAAAGAAAATTGCTCCCCGCAAGAAACCTCTCTCGAAACAACTCCTCGAGAGATAAATGAAGCAAACGTAAATCTCCTGAAAGAAGCTGGCGTCAACAGGCTCTCTATCGGCATTCAAAGCTTCGACAGCAACGTGTTAAGAGCTATGGGTAGAGTATCCTGCGGCAAAGAAGAGTTAAAAGCGAAGATCCTAATCGCCAAGAATAACTTCGATACCCTCAACCTAGATTTCATATTCAATTTTCCTTCGCAATCCATAGAAAGCTTTCGATCCGACCTGGAAATCTTAAATGACCTTGGAGTAGATCAGGCCACATTTTACCCTCTTATGCCATCTCCTCATAAAAAAACCGCTCTGGAAAGAAAGTTCCGCCGCGTAGATACAACAAGGGAAAAAGATTTTTATGACCTCATACTACAAAACGCTAATATCAACGGGTATAGCTCCTCAACAGCTTGGTGCTTCTCCAAAGGCAAGAGGATGATAGACGAATACGTGGTCGATTTCGATGATTACGTGGGGATTGGAGCAGGATCCGTAAGCCTGATCCGAAATAACTTTTATGTCAATACGTTTTCTCTCGGCAAATATGGAGAACTCACATCACAAAGCAGGCTACCAGTAATCAGAACGAGAAAGCTTTCAGATAAAGAACTAATGTACTACTATCTTTTGACAAAATTATTCGGAATGAAGTTGAATACAGAGAGTTTCCATCAAAAATTCAATGCCGATATACATAAAAAACTGAGAAAAGAGCTGGATTTTCTCAAGCTCTCTGGCGTAGCACGAGAGCAAGGGAGCACAATAGAAGCAACCCGCAAGGGGATGTATCCTCTAAACGTAATGATGAGAGAATTCTTTTCCTCTTTAAATGGATTAAGAGAATTTTGTATTGAGAACCAGCTCTGACATAACTTACAGAACCGTCGCTATAATATAACCTGCACCGAGAAGGGCCTGTGTCAACAATACAACCAGGACATTGTTCTTCATCGCCACAGCCAGATTTCCCGGATACGCCTGCCTTAAGGTAGCCTTAATGGCCTTTATCGCCAGGGGAAGCGTTAACAAAGCTATTAGCGCAAAGACCGGTGCCATCTCCGTCACTACAGCGCCGGCTATCCACAAGTAAACCACTCCGGTAAGCACAGAATAGAGCACTCCTGCCCTCTTTTTGCCCATAGTAATGGGCAAAGTTTTCCTGCCAGCCTTTCTATCAGCTTCCACATCGGGAAATTCATTTAGAAAAAGCAAATTATGCACCAGAATACCCGAAGGTAAGCTCATAACCAATGCAGGTATAGTGTAATTAGCAGTCTGCACAAAATAACAAC
>CAZVCX010000072.1:0-7897 GCA_964626375.1 uncultured Dehalococcoidales bacterium
AGGATTATGTCACCTCCGGGAATGTCAAGATTTCCGGTAATTGTGCGCAGAATGCACTTGGCATGCATCATGGAGGAAGCATTTACTCCCTCCATATCCCCTCCCTTCACTCCCCATTGAATGGATGCGGGCTTGTTTGTAGCGTATAAACGCGCGGATTCCACCACCTGCTCTTCGGAAATCCATGTTATCTCAGCCACTTTCTTGGGAGGATACTCCTTCACTCTTTCTCTCAGTTTGTCAAAGCCATAGCACCACTTATCCACAAACTCCTTATCGTAAAGCTCCTCTTCTATGATGACATTTAGCCAGCCTAGAGCGAGAGCAGCATCGGTACCGGGCCTGATTTGTAGCCACATATCAGCAAGCATATCTGCACTCAAGGAAAGCTTAGGATCGATCACAATAAATTTAGTGCCAGCACGTTTCAACTCCAGCAAATTACGAAAAGTACATGCCTGCGACTCTGCAGGTTCCTTTCCCCACAACACGAGGCACTTACCAACGCCAAGCCCTGCTTTACCTCTTGTAGCTCCGCCATAGATCGCCGCCTCAATCATGTAGTTGTAAATGGCGCACCACTGCCCTGCATTGGCACTATTGGGACTGCCAAAGAGATTCATGAACCTTTCTTTCATCATTTGCTGGTGTCCCCTGCCGGTGCCACAAACGCTGGCGAGAGCCTCAGCTCCATAATTTTCTTTTATCTCTTTCAGCTTTTCAGCTATTTCATCTAGAGCCTGATCCCAGGAGATCCTTTCCCATTTATTTTCTCCTCTGCGCCCTGCCCTTTTCAAGGGATAATTCAAGCGGTCAGGGTGATAAAGATGTTCCATAAATGCGCGGGACCTGTCACAAAGCCATCCCTTATTCATAAAGTGATCCGGCTCGCCGCTGAGCTTTACCACCTTGCCATCTTTGACCGTAGCTTCAACGCCTGCCATACCGGAACAGGCAAAACAAAGACACCTCTTGACCTCAATTTCATCGCTCATGGTATCGCTTTCTCCTCTTATGGCATTCCGTAGGATCATAACATCTTAGCTATCCATATGTACAGCTTTCATGCTAAGCTGCCGCCGCTTGATCCCGTAGGGCTTGCGTCTCCTGCTCGTTAACGGTCATATCAGGATTAAAGACTACAAGATAATCATTCCGGGCCGATTCAACGCTGATCTTGCCATTAAGCACATCCCAGCGCACTCTCTCTGTTTCTCTCTTCCAGGGGAAATCATAGCCACCACTGCCTGGAAGACGAATGCTGAGAAGATCACCTGCCTTTATATCGCTCACTCCCTTGGATTTGGGGTGTTCTTCTCTGTCAGTTCCCGGATTAAGCACCATATCGCCCTTGATGCCCTCTTTGCCACCGAAAATGCCCTGTGGAGCAAATTTGCGCCTATCGGAATATCGGGCAAAGGTCACATCTGTATGGAAGCGAATGTCCCTTCGCAGACTGAGTCCTCCACGCCACCTCCCCGCTCCAGCTGAATCAGGAATAAATTCATACCGTTCGATAGTAACTGGATACTCCATCTCTACTGCCTCAACAGGAGTGTTCATAAACCGCCCAAGGTGCAAGTCCTGACCATCGGCACCATCTTTATCCGGTCTAGCGCCACAACCTCCCCCCTGTATTTCTATATAGCCAAAAGGCCTATTATTCTCAGGATTAATGCCCGCGAAGCTGCAAGTAGTAGCCTGACCGTGGCTTCCTGAAACTACTCTATTGGGCAAAATCGGCGCCATAGCTCTCAGCATAGACTCCGTGATCTTGGTCATAGTCTGACTACGAGCGGTCACTCCCCTCGGAGGAAGAGGACAGGTAAGGAGACCCTCGTCACGTATAACCTCAATGGGACGGAAACAACCGGCATTTATGGGCATATAGGGATCTATCAATCCCACGGTAGTATAGAATACAGCTCCTTCGCTGCAGGACCAGGGGCAATTGATATTGCCTTTAGTTTGACTGGCAGTACCTTTGAAATCAACCTTCATGGCATCCCCCTGAACGTGTACGTTAACCTGAAGCCTGACGGGATCTTCGCTGCATCCATCATCATCCAGCCAGTCCTCTCCAGAGTAGTCACCATCGGGAAGATCGCTGATGAAGCGGCGAATGCGCTTCTCACTGAAGTCTATTAACATTTGACTGCATTCCTGAAAGACTTCCAGCCCATACTTATCTATGACCTCTTTCACCCTATTCACGCCCACCGTAGTAGTAGCTATTTGAGCCCTGAAGTCAGAAAGGGTTTTATCTGGAATGCGAATATTATGGCCGATAAAGGAGAAAAGCTCTTCATCTTCTTTTCCTCCTTTGCAAATCTTAACAAAAGGAATACGCAGGCCTTCCTGATATATCTCGGTGAGTCCTCCAGCAACACCACCAGGTACCGCGCCCCCCATATCCAGCTGGTGGCAAATATCCGCTACAAACCCAACGTGCTTGCCGTTGTGTATTATAGGTGAGAAAAACTGCACATCGAGCAGATGCTGACCTCCCAAATAGGGGTCATTGGTCATCACCACATCACCTTCCTGCCAGGAATCCGCAGGATAATGCTGCAATATGTTATAGCAAGTGCGAGGCAAGCTAAACATCATCAAGGGGCATAGATGCGCCTGTGCCAGAATATCGCCTTCGCGCCCAAGTACAGCACAGTTAAAATCCATGATTTCTTTGACGATAGTGCTCCTCCCCATGCGCTGAAGTGCATAGCCCATATCATCAGCCACCGCCTCAAGCGCATAGCGAATAACCTGCATGGTAACCGGATCTGCTTTATATTTACTCATTATCATCCTCCATTTCTATGCGTATCTCTTTTTACGATTCTATTCTTTGCTCTCTCCAGTGGAGATCACCAAATTCTTAAATGCATCAATACGACATGTACATCCTGCAGGCACAAGAGTTGTGGAAACTCTTTCCTCTATAATACAGGGCCCTTCCACTGAAGACCCAACGCCAAAAAGATCTCGCTCATAGACAGGAATCTCAGTTGCCCCCTCATAAAACCAAACAACCCTGCGATCCTTCAACGCTTCTGCTGGCGATGTAGGATCTTCTAGATAGCTCGGCAGAGTTGCCTCGGTGGCTTTGCCTTTAGCCCGAACACGAAAGTTCACGAACTCTATGGGATCTCCTGGGTTAGAATAGGAATATGCCTTGTGATGCTCTTCGTGAAAGGTGGACTCTATCACGGCTATTTCCTGCGGACCGATGGTATCAGTGCGTTCAATAGGAACGTTTATCTCCCATGATTGGCCTTCATAGCGCATATCAGCTGACCACGTCAACACCATATCCTTTTCTTTTACTTTCTCCTCTTTCAACTGCTGGATACCCTTCTCCTCCAATTCCAGGAAAATAGCGCGGATCTCTGCTCCAGTGATCTCGTCCGTGCCCGCTTTCCTCGTCTGAACATAATCATGCTGTATGTCAGCTACAACCAGCCCCACCGCAGAGTAGAGACCAGACATGGGAGGCGCTACCACCTCGGGGATATGCAATTCCTGGGCTATCTGAACGGCATGCAGAGAGCAAGCTCCTCCAAAAGATATCATCATGAAGTCTCGTAGATCCAACCCACGTTCCACCGAACTCCCGCTGATACCCTTCGCCATATTGGCATTGGCAATTCTAACGATTCCCAGAGCAGCTTCTTCTACTGACACCCCCATCCTATCAGCCACGTGTTCCTTGATGGCCTGGTAAGCCTTTTCCGGATATATTTGCTGCCTGCCACCCAGGAAATATTTCGGATCCAGGCGATGCAGAACCAGATTGGCATCGGTAATAGTGGGCAATTCGCCACCGGTCCCATAACAAGCTGGGCCTGGCTGCGAACCAGCGCTCTGAGGCCCTACATTGAGCGCCCCCATTTCATCTATCCAGGCAATACTGCCTCCACCCGCACCTATAGTTTTCATATCGACCATGGGAAGCTTGATGGGATATTCAGTTACTCCACCCCAGGTAGTACTTCTGGGAGCACCTCCATCGATGATACTGATATCAAAGGTGGTACCTCCCATATCCGCACCCACAGCCAGCCCCTTGCCCATGAGCTTGGTAATAAAAGCCGACGCTATCGCCCCAGCAGCGGGGCCCGAGTTAATCAGATTGGCGGAGTTATGTTTGGCTACATCAACTGTCATTGCACCACCGTTACTCTGCATAATGTGAAGGTCAACTTTCCCGTACCGACTTTCAAGGCGTGAGACCAAGTTATCCATATATTCACTAATGACGGGACCAAGGTAACCATTCATAACAGTGGTACAGGTCCGCTCGTACTCCCGAAACTCGGGACAAATTTCATGTGAAAGCGAAACATCTATGCCAGGGATCATTTCCCGACATATCTCAGCCACTCGCAATTCATTGGAAGGATTCAAGAAAGAAAAGAGCAGAGAAACCACTATGGATTGCACCTGTTCTTTCTTAAAGAAAGCTACAACCTCGCGAACCGAAGATTCATCGAGGGGAACTGCAATCTCTCCCTTGTGGTTAATGCGCTCAATTATTCCTTTTCTCAAGTAGCGTGGCACTAACGGAGGAGGATTATCCACCTCAAAATCATAAGAGGCCTCTTTGGGGCGGGCCACCCTTCGAATCTCCAGCACATCCTCAAATCCTCTTGTGGTAATCAAGCCCGCTCTAGCTCCATTCCCTTCAACAATGGCATTGGTGCCAATGGTGGTACCATGAACAATGGTATCATTTTCTCCCAGTGATTTGCCCGACATCTGCAGAATATCAGCCAATCCATTTAGAACTCCTTCGGCCAAATCATAATGAGTGGTAGTGGCTTTGGTATAGTAAAAATTTTGCTCATCGTCCACCAATACCACGTCGGTAAAAGTGCCTCCGACATCGATTCCTATTCGCATTCGTTTCCCTCCAATCTTGCCCCCTCAACAGGGGTATATTTTGATTACTAATTGCTAACTTTGCACGCATGAATAGCCGGAGCCAACCTATTCATCTCGCTCGGCCTCTTTTTCCAGCAATTCGCTCAAAGCTTGATAACCTTTATCGCCGAAGCTGGTAGCTTGCGCGGTGAGCAATTTCGAGAACGATAGCCCCCTGGACTCAATCCAGTCCCTGTGTTCTTTATTGCCCGTTCCCATCATGTGCCGGGCAAGATCTTTGGCATTCGGCGAAACCTTATGACAAACAGGACAATGGTAACCCACGTATAAACCTCCTTCTCTATCTTATCCTTTTACTGAGGTGATTCTTCTCACGCCGATTTCCCTTTCAACGCCATGAGAATTTTTTCCGGCGTCAGAGGTGGATTGGTAATTCTCACTCCAACAGCGTGATAAATGGCATTTGCCAGCGCTCCCGCCGTGGGGCAGGTAATTCCTTCGCCCACCTCCTTGGCTCCAAAAGGACCTTCTGGTTCATAGGTCGGACAATCCACCGTCACCGCGCTGGGCATATCACGATACCCGATCAGGCTATAATCTACAAGGTTGGGATTCAAAACTTTCCCGCCATCATATAGCATCTCTTCAGAATAACCATAGCCAGCAGACATCATTATAGAACCCTCAACTTGTCCTCGAATAGCCACAGGATTTATGACCTGCCCGCTGTCATGAGCAGTAAAGACGTTCAATATTTTAACATATCCCGTCTCCCGATCCACCTCCACCTCTACTGCCTGAACGCCGAAACTAAAGGCAGGAGAAATCATCCCCTTCCCATGGGGAGTGTAATGTCCTCTACCTACAATTAAGCTCCCCTCCTTTGCTCTTATAGCATCCCTGACGACATCATAATACGATAGGCCCCTTTCAGGTCGATCCTTGAGATAAATTCTCCTATCACCTGCCTCAAGATCATATACAATATTCGCTCCCATTTTCGATGCCGCAATTTCGAAGAGCTGTCGCTTGGCATCCGCAGCTGCCATCTTGACTGCGTTACCCATCATCAGAGTCTCCCTGCTAGCCCAGGCGCCGAGATCAGAAGGGCAAATGCTGGTATCGCCGGAGTGCATCCTGATATCACTGAGATGAACACCCAACTCCTCCGCAGCTATCATGCACATGGTCGTGTCAGCGCCCTGTCCTACGTCTGCTGCTAGAGAATAAACATCAACCATCCCATCGATGTTTATACGAACCTCGGCCCCTGAAAAAGCATAGGGCGTATTGAACCAGTTGAAGATACCTCCACTGTTAAAACCATAGCATGCCAGCCCAATGCCGTGATCCTTGGGCAATTTCCCTCGCTCTTTAATATATTCACCTATTTTTCCCAGACCTTCAGGCAAACCACAGCTAGCTATAGTCGCCTGCCCAGGAACTTCATAATTGGGATACATGGCATTTTTCTTTCTGATTTCCACAGAATCGATACCCATATCAGCGGCCAGCATTTCTATTTGCGATTCACCGCAAAAATTCGCCTGGATACCACCATAACCACGCATAGAAGATGATGGACTCTTATTGGTAAAAACCTTGTACCCGTCATACCTGTAGTTAGGATAACGATAGGGAAAAGCCGAGAACCACCCTGTCAGATAAAGAAGAGTAGCTCCCATAGAGGTATAGGCTCCACCATCACTGAATGCCCTAGCCTCTTTGGCAACAAAGGTTCCATCGCGCTTGGCCCCGATCTTGAGGTAGTAATGTATCGGAGTACGGCGCCGTGCACAGGTAAACTCTTCTTCCCTGCTATATACTATCTTTACCGGCCTACCCGTCTTTCTGGCCAGATAACCAGCACAAAATTGATCAACGAAGAGCTCGTTCTTACCACCAAACCCCGATCCACAATGAGGTTTGATCACTTTTACTTCATTCTCTCTCAAATTCATAGCTGTCGCCAGCAGACACTGTACGTAATAGGGAGTCTGAGTTGAAGTCCAAAGCGTCAACCTGTTGTTGCCACCGTCAAAGCTGGCCAGAGAGCCATGCGTCTCTAAAGGAACATGGCTCTGAGCAGGTAGGATAAATTCATCCTCCCTGATAAAGTCTGCTTCTTCAAATCCCTTATCTACATCACCCCATTCAATGTGGCGAGTCAGGTTAATATTGTTCTCCACATCGTCATGAAGCTGGGGTGCACCCTCCTTAATAGCCTCCATTGGATCAAATACCGCTGGCAGTGGTTCATATTCCACCTCGATCAGGTTCATGGCTTCTAAGGCAATATCTTCATCTATAGCAGCCACTGCTGCAACTGGATCACCTATATAACGAACTTTCTCCAGGCAGAGTACGGGCTCATCGCAAAGCTCAGGATAACGTCTCCAGGCACCCTGCCGTCGCTCTCCCGTTTCCCTGGCTGTAATAACAGCCTTAACGCCGGGCAGACTTTCAGCCTTGCTGATATCAATGCTGATGATCCTGGCATGGGAATGGGGGCTTCTCAATATCTTGCCGTGAAGCATCCCGGGCAAAGTCATATCGAAAGTATATATCGCCTGGCCGGTAACCTTGGCGAATCCATCAATATTGGGAGCATCTTTCCCTATTACATGATAATGTTTCACTTCGCTTCCTCCTGAATTCTGTTTGCCGCATCCAGTATCGCTTCAATAATCATATTATATCCGGTGCATCTGCAGAGATGCCCATTCATGGCATATTTAATTTCCTTCCTGGTCGGATTGGGATTCTCATCCAGCAGAGCTTTGGCTGCCATAATTTGCCCCGAAGTACAGAAACCGCACTGAAACGCCCAGTGGTCAATGAAAGACTGCTGTATCGGATGCAATTTGGAGCCATTGGCAAGCCCCTCAATAGTGATCACTTCTTTGCCATTTGCCTGTAGGGCAAGTATGGTGCATGACTTAACCGCCTTACCATCGAGTATCACCGTACAGGCACCACAACTCATACTGTCACAACCTCTCTTGGTTCCCGT
>CAZVCX010000073.1:0-6969 GCA_964626375.1 uncultured Dehalococcoidales bacterium
TCCTGGTCATTAAGTCCTGGTCAGCTTATCAGGAGGGGGTTAGAAAACGGTTGGGAAACGAGGCCGGAAGTTAAGAAAAAGTTAAAAAGTGGTTAGAAATGGGTAAGATTTCAGGTTTTAGTGATATCGGCATCCAGGTGGCGGCAGAGTCAGCCGGCACAAGCCGCAGAGCAACAGCCTGATGCGAGGATAGAATTGCATGCGGGATCTTTGGTGAGCGAAGTGATCTCAAATTCAGTCGGGTTTAGCCATGTAGTAGCCGATTCCCGGCCTGGAGAGGATAATCTGTGGTCTGCCGGGGTCTTTTTCCAGCTTTTCGCGGAGGTAGCGGATATAAACCTTAAGGCTGTTCTGGGCATCAGGGTAGTCTTCACCCCAGACTGCTTCAGCAAGAGTGCTGTGGGGAACAACGTTACCCTCGTTTCGCATCAGAGAGCCAAGCAGCAGGCTTTCCGTCCGGGTAAGCCTTATTTCCTCTTTGCCTCTGGTCAGCTTACAAGAAGCAGGATCAAGTGTGAGTTGTCCATATCTGATAGGATCTTCGGTTTGCAGCATACTTCTGCGTAGCAGCGCCTTTATCCTTGCCACCAGTTCCAGTTGCTTAAAAGGCTTTGTCACATATTCGTCGGCGCCGTAGTTCAGAGCTTTCACAATATCAGCCTCTTCTGAGTAGACCGTCAGAATGAGGATAGGCACTTTAGAGAACAGGCGGACCTGCTTTATCACGTCAAAACCGCTGGTATCAGGCAGCCCCAGGTCCAGGATGACGACATCCGGGGACTCGGTCTCCACCATCTCTATTCCTCTGTTGCCCAGAGGGGTAGAAACGATTCTTGCTTCCGGCCAGGACATTTCCAGTGCCAGGGAAATGGTCTCCACCACGCTGGCTGTATCTTCAATAATCAGAATCTTCATGGTCCCGGAGTTTCCCTTTGTGATGCTGAATTTGCGGCAGATAGGGGTATGGAAAAGCTGAATGTAGTACCTGCGCCGCTATTGCTCTTAACCCAGATTTTTCCCCCATGGAGTTCTACTATATTTCTGGCAATTAGCAGTCCTAAACCCAGTCCCTTGAGACTCTGGCGGTCGCTTCTTACCCGCGAGTACGGCTGGAAAAGCCGTTCTCGCAATTCTCCGCTCATCCCTTCACCATTATCTTTCACTTCCACTATCAAGTCAATACCTTCTTCTCTGGCAGCCACGGTTATCTCCGAACCGGAGGGGGTATATTTCATGGCATTATCGATTAGATTAATCAGCACCTGCCTCAGGCGTTCCCCATCCGCAGGGACAAGCGGCAAAGAGTCCGGAAGAAAGACGTTTAATAGTTGCCCGCTTTGGGAGATAGCAGGCTGTAAATAGTCTACGGTATCTCTAATCAGGGCCCGGAGATCGATGAGTGTGATATTCACCTTTAGTGGACCTATCTCCATTCTGGCTAATTGCATCAGATCGTCTATCCTGTGGCTAAGCTGCATAGCCCCATCATAGACATTTCGCGCCAGCCTTGATGCAAAAGCTCTATCCACCGTCCGGCTAAGCATTTCACTGGAGGCCAACACCGGAGTAAGCGGTGTCTTCAACTCATGGACCAGGGCATGAGTGAACTCTATTCGCTTAGCGATCTCGGCTTGCAACTCCTTACGAAGCTCCTGTTCGGCTTCATACCTTCTGTGAATTTCAGCTTCGTGCTCTTTGCGCTCGCTGATGTCTCTGATAATGCCCTGCACTGCAACTATCTTGCCATCCTTTATCACCGGGGTGCAGCTGACTTCGGTGGGAATAATCTTCCCGCCAGCATCAAACTGGTCTATCTCGACATTATTGATAATTTCTCCTGAAAAAACCCTCTTAATGATCGATGATACTTTTGGTAGCTCACCAGAAGGGGTCGTCCTGTTGAGGTGTTTCCCGACAAGGTCTCCGGTCTTGTAACCATGAATTGCTGCCACGCTGGGGCTTACATACTGGATGATACCGCGGGGAGACAGTTGAAAGACTACATCACGAACATTGTCTAATATGGTCCTGAGTTTTTCTTCTGATTGCCTTAGTGCTTCCGCTGCATAAATGCGCTGGGTGATTCTTGCCAAACGCTGGGCCACAGCAGCAATCAGCAGTCTCTCTTCCTTCATGAACGGCCCTTCATCGATTTCCGGTCTCTCTTCCAGGTAGCATACCTCTATCTCGCCTATCTTCGCTCCGTCCAACTCAATAGCCGAAAACTGTTTCCACCTGCTCTCCCCGTAATTTTTTGTCCTGAACTCCTTGCCCTCGATAGTGATTCTGGCACAGGTAATCTCAGGATACTGCCAGCCACCAGGAATTAGATTTACCACTTCTTTACATATTTCATCCAGGGTAACCCCTGGCCTTTCGGCAATGTTAGCCACGCTATAAAGACACTGCAGTTCCTTGACACGCTCATCTAATTCGTGCTCCGCCCGCCTGCGCTCGGTGATGTCATGCATATTTGAAACGAAGCCATTTATACAGGGATGACCCAGGTAGCTGCTGCCAGTGCCCTTGATAACCCGCCATGTACCGTCTTTGTGTTTACACCGGCACTCTGTTATTACAGGCAGGCCTGGATTCCTGAGCGCTTCTTCAAAACCGAGGGCAACTTTGGGCAAGTCGTCCGGGTGAACCACAGCAACGCTCAGTGTGCCAATCAATTCTTCTGGCCTGTATCCCAATATACGCTGGACTGAGGGGCTTACGTAGCGAATAACGCCCGCCGAATCAACAACCTGAACAATATCGGACGAATTTTCCAGCAAAGCCCGGAAGTATCTCTCGGTCTCCTGCAGCGACTGCTCCGCCTGCTTGCGCTGGGTGATGTCTTCTACGATTGCAACTGCGCCAGCATAGTTACCTCCATCGTCTGTTAGCGGAAATGTATCCAAACTCGTGTAAATTCGGGTCCCATCCTTCCTGGTGAATTCAAACTCATGCCGCTCTTTTATGCCTTGCTGTCGCCGCTCCAGCTTGTTTTGGGCAACCTTAATCCAGTGTTCATCCATACAGGCCAGCAGATTTCTGCCCTGCATTTCTGCTACGGTATATCCGAGCATACGGGCCATTTGCCGGTTCACAAAGACGGTGTCGGCGTTCCTGTCGAGAACCCAGACGCCCTCCTGCATGTGCTCCGTTAGTTCCAGCCATCGCTCTGAGATTGCCTTCAGGGCGGGCGTTTCATGTTTGTTTATCCCGGTGCTTTTCATATCCGGTGGAACCCCTTTTCTATATATGCCCCGTATACTATAATATCATAGACTCTACGCGTAAACATATATGCGGAGAGGTCATACTTGAGATATGCGTCTGTGCAGGGAGCAATAGCTAAAGAGAGGCCAAATATGGACTACGTCAAAGTTCTGCAGGACATCATTTCAATTGATACCTCTGTGCCGCCGGGCAATAATTATGAGCGGGTTGTGACTTACCTTCGGCCTCTTTTTGAAGAAGCAGGCTTTGAGACCCAGGAGATACAGATTCCAGATGAGCATGCCGGGGGGCTGCCGGGTAGAGTCAATCTGCTGTGCCACCGCAGGCGTCTGGAAAAACCACGCCTGATTTTCTATTCCCATATCGATGTGGTGCCCGCTGAAGGATGGGATGCTTTCAATCCCAGGGTAGAAAACGGGAAAATATATGGTCGCGGGGCAGCCGATATGAAAGGGGCCATTGCCGCTTTGCTTCTCGGCCTGGAAAGGGTCAAAGGGAAGCCCTTGAAGTACGATACCTCCGTTATGATTAGCACCGATGAGGAGACAGACCAGGCCAGTCAAATCCGCTATCTGGCTCAATTCCTGCAGCCTCTTTGTGGAGCCTATGTTTTCAGTCTTGACTCCAGCTTCGGCTATGTGGCGATAGCCAACCTGGGAGTGTTGCAGGTGGATATCAGGGTGAAGGGGAAATCAGTCCATTCGGGGCTATCTCATCTGGGGGAGAACGCCGTGGAAAAAGCGAACCCTGTCATGGAGGCCCTGCTAGACCTCAAGAGCAGGGTGAGCCAGAGGAAGTCAACCGTTGCCGTCCATCCCAGCGTGGGGCTCGCCAAGATGGAAGCGAGGCTCAATATAAATATGATTGAAGGGGGTCTTAAAATCAATATCGTCCCCGACCAGTGTGTGATTTCTGTGGATAGGAGACTGATTCCGGAAGAGAGTCTGGAGGAGGCGGAAAGGGAACTGATGGCGGCTCTCCATTCGGTGAAAGGGGTGGAATGGGAAATTGCTAGGGTTCACAGAATTCCCACTGTGCCCCCTTGCCAGGACCCGATTGTGGACGAATTGGCCGAGGTCATTGAGGGAGTTACCGGTCAGGCTGGCAAGTTTGGCGAAATGGGATCGGGGGACTTGCCGTCAATTGCTACTTTTGAATGGGGAGCCAGAGAATTCGGGCTGGGAGTCATCAGAGAGGAATGCAATATACATGGCAGGAACGAGTTCGTTTACCAGAAGGATATCGAAGATCTGGCTGACATAATCTTTCGCTTCCTTTCTGCCTAGGGAAGCGTAAGATGCCAGTGACCATTTCCATCCTATAGCAATGATGCCCTGTCGGAGCTCTGAAACGGATATCCCGTGCCGGGCCGACAGTGGGGTGCTGGCAGGGGTCGAGAGATGCGTGAAGGATTGCGGAAGCTGGGTGGTTTGAAATGGAATTCAGGAAAGTCGTGAGGGATGGGGTCGAGTACCGTTTCGACCCTTTGACGGGGGAGCAGTGCCGCATAAATCCGGAGAGGGCCAAAAGGCTTAAGCAGAGTGGAGGTGGAGCTGGGCTTAGAGAGATAGTCCCCATGACGCGGGAAAAATGCCCCTTTTGCCCCGAAAGACTGGAAAGGGAAACACCGGTATTTCCCGGTGACACCGGCCCGCAGGGAAGGGTAAAACTAGGAGAGACCTCGATTTTCCCCAATTTAAATCCTGTTGGGGAGAATAATGCCGTGGCGGTCATAAGCCGGGCGCACTTCCTGGATTTGGATGAGTTTAGCTCCCTGATGCTTCAAGATAATCTTACTGCCTGCAGCAATTACATCTTTTCGGTACATGAAAAGGATGAGGAAGCTGTCTGGCCCGTCTGGCTGTGGAATTATATGCCACCGAGCGCTGGAAGCATCATACACCCGCATTCCCAGGTTCTGGTGGAAAGAGAGCCACTTCCGGTTCAGGCCAGGATTCTGCAAGAGAGCAGGGAGTACTACGAACAAAACGGGCGGAACTACTGGGATGAGCTGGCGGAACGGGAAAGAGAGCTCGGAGAGAGATTCATTTATGGGAATGATAGCCTTTCTGTTATAGCCAGCTTCGCCCCGCGGGGCTTTAATGAAATCCAGTTTATCTTCCGCGAGCTGAGCTCTCTGGTAGGGCTGGGAGAAAAGGAAATAGCCAATTTTGTCGATTGCCTGATTAGAGCTTTGAACGGATATAAGAAGCTCGGTATAGGGTCCTTCAACCTGCTGAGCTTCTCCGGGCCTGTGGATGAAAGGCTGGACTATTACAGGCTGAGTGCCAAGCTCATATCCCGGCCTTATCCCTGTGGAATCTACACCAACGATGCCGGCCCGTTCGAGAAGCTAGCTGATACGCGGGTTATCGATACCTTGCCGGAGATGGTTGCCGGACAATTGAGGCCTTCTTACATGAAGTAATTTCTGCCTGCAAAGGTTCCGGGCTGGCATTCTTCAGGCCGGCTTTCAGAAGTTCACTTTGTCCAGCCCTTTAAGGCCCAGAATCTGCCGGGCCTCATCGGGTGTAGCTGTCTCCAGGCTTAGCTCCTTTGCTATCCTGATGATCTTCTCTACCTGCTCGGCATTACTCTTGGCCACAACCCCCTTTGAGAGATAGAGATTATCTTCCAGACCAACCCGGACATTACCGCCCATAATCAGCGACAGAGTACACATTGGCATTTGAAAGCGACCGGCGGCACAAACCGACCAGTTGAAGTCGCCTATTACTTCTCGAGCAGTATTGTAGAGGAACACCAGGTTAGCCGCTGATGGCTGGATTGATCCCAGGATACCGAGGACAAATTGAAGGTAAACCGGCCTCTTCACATATCCCTGCTGAATCATGTGGGCCAGGTTATAAATCATGCCCACGTCGTATATTTCCATTTCCGGCACGGTCTCGTTTTCAGCGAAAGTCTTTAAATACTGCTCCAGTGATTTGAAGGTATTGGGGAAAATAAGGTCTTTTGAGTTTTCCAGGTAGACCGGCTCCCAGGGGTACTTGTAGCTTTCTATACTTTCCATCCCCTTGGAGATATTGAAGTTTATCGACCCGAAATTACATGAGGCAAGCTCGGGCTTGAGGGCAGGTATCGCTTTGAGGCGCTCCTCCACAGTCATGCCCAGGCCACCACCTGTTGTTACACAGACAACAATATTACACCGGCTCTTTATACCGCAGACTATCTCGGTCATTAGCTCCAGCTTAGAGGTGGGCTGGCCGGTTTCCGGAATTCGAGCGTGAACATGCGCCACTGCGGCACCTGCCTCATAGGCACGTACTGCCTCATCAATAATCTGTTTTGGTGTGATAGGTAAGTAAGGGCTCATAGTGGGGGTATGTATGCTCCCCGTTATGGCTGCTGTAACAATAACTTTTGCCATCGCTGTTTTCCTCCTTAGCTACGTTTAATACTCATATCCGGAGCAAACGGGCGAAGCCGAAAATGTCTCAACCGGCCCAAAAAAAGCACCCGTTCATCATGACCAGAGTGTTCCCGTGTGCATATCCTCAAAGTGCAACAGATTGGGCAACCGTGTAGATTTTAGCACCGGGATAGAGGGTAACGCAAGGGCCGTAGCAGAGCTTCAGAGTCTCTTCTAATATAAATATGGGCCTGAAGATGAGGGCTCAGTCACTTGACAAGGATAGAGAGGAGGTTTACAATCGCCTGCAGTTAGAAGTGATATGCTGCAGGATAGTGTAGACCGGCATAGTGATTTGTGCTTCA
>CAZVCX010000074.1:0-4073 GCA_964626375.1 uncultured Dehalococcoidales bacterium
ATCCTTATCCCAGGGTAAAATTCCCCTTATGGAGAAATAGTTAGAAGCATGCATCGAGCTAAAAAAACAACCGCTGAATGTGGAATTATCCACCATTATTTTAAGCTCTTCCAGCGACCGAAATGGAGAAATGAGATGAAACTTGCCTTCCCTATATTCATGGTAGAGAGGCGTACCTGGCACCATGGTTAGCGTAAGTGCTCCAACATAATCCGGATCCGCTTGACTCAGCGCTTTGGCCGTCGCCAGAGCATGCCTCTCGCTGCCCTCAACACCACCCAACCCCAGTATTACTGTAACCGAAGACACGACGCCAGCCTCTTTTATCTTAATTCCCGCTTCAACTATTTGCTGCACATTTGATCCTTTCTGCACTCTCTGGAGCACATTATCATCACCACTCTCCATGCCCATGTAGATAATGCCCAGCTTGAGTTCTCTTAGCCTTTTGAGCTCATCTACACCTAACCTCAGCACATCCCCCGGAGTAGCATAAATACCCACCCTTTCGATATCGGGAAACTTCTGGTTAAGATATTCCAGAACCTCCTTCAATTTAGGAAAGGGATAAACCAGCGCATCTCCATCCTGAAGAAAAACTCTCTTCCCGTCCCAGTTCTGTGCTATGGCATACACTATATATGGCATGCCGGGAATCTGTATGCCCCTCTGAAGGTAAATGGCCACGGCATCGATTTCCCTTTTTACCTCATCAATCTCCCTCATTTGCAGCTTCACCCCATGAAAACTACAAAAGGTGCAAGTATTGTTGGAACAGCCAAAGGTTACAGGGAGATAATAACTTCTCCACTCGCTGGGAGGTCGGAGGATTTCGGGTCTTTTGAAAGGTAAATCAGACATATCTTATCACGAAGCGCCATCCTCAAGGTCAGGAACTTTGCATTACCAGAAAGCCCCTTCTGGCGGAGGGAGAGGGATTCGAACCCTCGACCCCAATTTCTCGGGGTAACCGCTTAGCAGGCGGCCGCACTAGACCACTATGCGATCCCTCCTCAAATTAGCAAGACAAAACCTCTCATCCAGCTATCCATGGATAGCCCCCAACATAGGGGCACAAACAAGAACAATTATAGCAGCCATAAGTTTACTGTCTCGAAAGTCACCAGTCAACCTCCACTTTTCACAATCGTAAAAGAACAAAATATTGACAGCCACCAGTTGAAGATGGTAGCTTAACCTCTTCTAACAAGTTTATTAGGAGTATGCTATAAAGACTTTACTGCAATGTGATTTCGATGGATCCATCACTGTTAAGGATGCCAGCTTCTTTCTCCTGGACAGATACGCTCAAGGAGATTGGCGAAGTTTATTCCGCCGTTACAGGGAAGGAGAAATATCCGTGGGAGAATTCAATACGCGAGCCTTTGCCATGGTCAAAGCTGATCAAGACGCTCTGACTCGAACTCTAAAAGGCAAGGTCCGGCTACGACAGGGATTATCCCAGATGGTAAGCTATTGTCAGGAGAGGAATATCAGAATAGTCATTGTGAGCAACGGACTGGAGTTCTACATTAGAGAGGTATTGAAGGAAGTCAACTTGGATAATCTCGAGATACACGCCGCAAAAACCGAATTTTCCCCTGACGGACTACGAGTACAATACTTGGGTCCAAATGACGAGCCTTTAGACAAAGATCTCAAGGAGAAGTACATCAAAATGTATCTTAGCCAGGGTTACCGCGTTCTATACGTTGGCAATGGAGACTCAGACATCGCTGCAGCAACCCATGCCCATAAAGTCTTTGCGACGGGCGATTTGTTGAAACATCTCAAGGAGCGCGGCATTCCCTGTGACCCCTTTAAAACCCTCGACGATATCACTGGTGTTCTGAAATCTTTATAGATGATCCTCACAATGGAGAGGATTATATATATCGAGTATCTTCTATCAACGGTATCCCTGAATTAACTTCCTCAATTGCTCTGGATCACTACTTTTCACAACGGCATCTTCTATAGCTACCACACGACTCCTTACCAGGTTAGCCAGGGATTGATTCAGAGACTGCATGCCATCTTTGGCGCCGAGCTGTATGATACTGGGCAATTCATGAGACTTGCTCGTGCGTATTAAATTCTTCACTGCGGGAACAGCAACCATGATCTCAAACGCACCTACTCTCCCTTTGCCACTTGCTCTTGGCAGAAGCGTCTGTGACAGTATGGCCACTAGCACCTGGGACATTTGTAATATCACCTGACGTTGATGTTCAGGAGGGAAAGCATCAATTATGCGATCAATGGACTGTACTGCATCAATGGTGTGCAGAGTCCCTAGCACCAGATGCCCCGTTTCGGCCGCAGTAATAGCCGTGCTGATAGTAGCCAGGTCGCGCATCTCCCCTACCAGAATAACATCGGGGTCGTGACGCAGTGCATGCACCAACGCACTACTGAAAGACCTGGTGTCATCTCCAAGGTCTCGCTGCGCGATAAGGCACTGTTTATTTGGGTAAAGATATTCAATGGGATCCTCGATCGTAATGACATTTCTCCTCTCGCGCTCATTGAGATAACTTATCATGGCAGCCATAGTAGTACTTTTACCGCTACCGGTTGGCCCTGTAACCAAAATAAGCCCTCTTGGCTTAAGTATGAGATCCTTGCAAATGGAGGGCAACTCCAGTTCATCGATGGTGGGAAGCTCAAATGGGATGAAACGAAAGGCAATGCTCATTGAACCCCTTTGCAACATCACATTTACACGAAAACGTCCTAATCCCGAGACGCTGTACGAGAAATCTAGCTCCAGGTCTCGATAAAAGCTCTCTCTCTGATGCTCCGCAGTGATCTCCTCAAAGTACGCCTTAACGGATATTGGCGTGAGCGGGGGGAGATCCTCCATCACTACAAGCGCACCATCCACGCGGAGCACGGGGGGGCTGGGAGGCCTCAGATGCAAATCTGAAGCCCCCTTATCCACCATTAACTGCAGTAACTCTTCTACCGATAAAATGTTAATATCTCCATCAACTTATACGTTCTGCTAGATACAACTATAATTTTGTCACATGCCGCCCTTCTCTTCAACACAACAGAGCATTACTCAGACAACAAAATTCCTGCTGCTGATATATACAGATAAAGGGTCAGAGAAGAAGAGAGGTAATTAACGCGGCCAGAAAAGGCTCTCTACGAGATGACATTCTGCGCAGCCACAACACCCATCGAGATAAACTCCTCCAGATCCAGCCCCAGTTCCTTGCATATGGCCAGCTGCTGTCGGTTAATCTGAGGGCTAAAACCTTTATCCCTGAAACGCCATATGACCTCACTGCTCGTTGGCCTTCGGGAATATCAGGAAGCCACAGACATTATAAGCCTCCACAACGGATCAACACAATATAGGGCCTTATCCAGGCTAGTTTCAGGTGCTATACTGTGATCTACCCCCTGACATAATATAGCATGCACTACCGTTGCTGGAGCACCCAGATCTCCTGCGATATCAGCGCTCAATCTGCCATGACTGGAGGGGTCATCCTGGACTAGCTCTACATCTACATCATAGAGAAGGCCTGCAAGGCCCCACTCGTCTTCATCCTCTCCCAGCCTTCTGGCTAGAGCGCGCATGATCTCCTCTGCCGCCAGTATTTGTCTAACGAGCGCCTTATCCTCCACATTAGCCTTAACGACATTCAAGGCCTGCTCTCTGGTCATTTTTCCCTTTAATCCAGACCTCCTCAACTATAATGATACTCCATTTTTCTCAAGTTTTACATATGTTTCACTGAGCTATCCACATCATGATTCTTTATAGATATCTCTCGACTGGACCGAATCTTCTTCCTCCCATGCAACTAAAAACCAGGCTTTCATACTATTTTATTCTCAACATTCTCCTCAGATAAGCGTAAATTTATAGCCTTCGCTAATGACAAGAGCTGCTCTCGTCCTCTCGAGTGCCTTATAAACCATATCACGAATAAAAAACAGCATACTCAAATATATAAACACCAACGTATGCAACGCCTCTCACCAGACTATCATTCAAACGTTAAATAACATGCTGAATAAAATTAGCATATCCAAATCAACTGCCAACCTCACCT
>CAZVCX010000075.1:0-5509 GCA_964626375.1 uncultured Dehalococcoidales bacterium
TAACGCTGATCCATGAGTGCAAGGGAGAATGGCAACTTCACTGGATACAGGGCGTATTTCGTCAGCACGACGCCCATCTATATGCTGCCCTCTACTCAGGATTCTCTCACGCAACTTCACCTTTAGCAAGTTTTCGAAGACGCTGCTAATCTCATCCTCTGGAAAAGAATCGCTTAATTTCTGTTTCACACTGAGCCGCAAAGAATCCATCTCCCGATTGCGCTGTTTTTTCTCCTTGCAGCCCAACACCATATCTAGCCCACTTTCAATCAAGCGGGCAACTTGTTCCACGAGCTCAGGAGAGTCTTCCTTTACCACAAGCTCTTGCTTTTCAACAGCGCAGAACTGTTCCATGTCTTTCTGAAGATCGATGAGATCCTGGTTAGCTTCATGACCAAATTCAATTGCTTCCAGCAACAGGCCCTCAGAGACTTCATTAGCTCCTGCTTCCACCATCACTATAGCCTCTCGCGTACTGGCAACAATGACATCAAATAAGCTGTTTTCCACCTGTGGTAACGTGGGATTCAAAACTAATTTTCCATCCATATAGCCAACGTGCACCGCCGCTACGGGGCCGGAGAATGGTATATCAGACAGGTTTAGCGCCGCTGAAGCCGCAACGAGAGCACAAACATCAGGATCGTTTTCTCTATCGGCTGAGAGCACAGCTAGCACAACCTGCATTTCATGATTGAAGTTCTTGAAAAGAAGCGGCCTAATGCTTCTATCTACAAGGCGACTAGTCAGGATCGCCCCTTCTCCAGGGCGTCCCTCTCTCCGGAAGAAACTGCCTGGGATCTTCCCCGCGGCATAGAGCCTTTCCTCATAATTTACAGTAAGAGGAACGAAATCACCACGCTCCATGATTTGCTCGCTAGCACAGGCAGTAGCCAAAACAACGGTATCTCCATAACGAACGACGACCGCTCCGCCCGCCTGCTGTGCCAGCTTACCCGTTTCGATAGAAAAAGTTCTTCCACCTATGGAACGACTTAGAGACTGAGCCATCTTACTTCCCCAAGCCCAATTCAGCAGCGATACTCTGGTAACTATCCGTCTTTGTCCTTTTGAGATAGGATAATAGACTTCTCTGTTTTCCGAGCACCTTTAAAAGGGCATGCCGAGAGTAGCGATCTTGCGGATATTTTCGAAGATGCTCAGTTAGACAGCTTACCCGCTCGGTAAACAATGCTGCCTGAACTTCTGCTGATCCTGTATCGCTCTCATTAATTCTGAATCTTTCAATGATCTCTTTTACCTTTTCTTTCTCCACGTATAACTCCTATATCTTTACAATGTTTCCTATGATAGCACAGCATAAAATTATTGTATAGGAAGCAAAAATCGCGTGAAAGACCATGTGGCTTTCAGTTGAAAGGAGCATAAATGCATCTATCAATCTGCTTATCCTTGAACTCACAAAATTGCTATAAAATTACCCGATGTGACGCCCCTGCTACAACCACCGAATATCTCTAAGTGACGTACAAAGTGTATAATTGGCAAATGTGTTGTTGAACTTTCACGCATAGAAGAACACCATGGCAAACTTCAGCTTTACCTTGTCAAGATCATAGGTAATGAGAAAGACAGGAGCATTAATTAAATGAAAGAGATTTTTCTAGTACCCCATACTCATTACGATGTCGCCTGGGCATTTTCCAAGGAAGATTACTTCCAGATAAACGAGAGCATTCTGGAAGGAGTGCTAAAGTTGCTGAGAGAAGAACATGAATTCAAGTTTTGCCTGGAACAAACCTTCCTGCTGGAAGAGATAGAGAGAAGGAATCCAGAACTATGGCTTGGCCTGAAGGAGATGATACAGCAAGGGAGGCTTGAGATAGTTGATGGACAGTATCTTATGCCAGATACCATGCTACCAAGTGGAGAAATACTGATAAGGGAAATCCTCTTTGGCAAGAGATACTGTGAGGAGAAGTTTGGTGTTGACGTTCCCGTTGCTTGGGCTGCCGATAGCTTCGGCATGAATGCCCAACTTCCTCAAATTTATAAGAAAGCTGGCTACAAATGGCTGGCATTTAGAAGGGGTGCAAAGGCGGAGACAATGCAGAGTGAATTCATCTGGGAGGGATTAGATGGATCAACTATTCTGACACACTGGATGCCCCGTGGATACAGGGCAGGCCTTTTTTTGGATGAACTGGAAAAATCATTTACTGTGCTTGATAAATATGCCACCACACGCTGCATCCTGATGCCCTGTGGCAGCGGTTCAATGCCCGTTCAACCAGAAATCCCACACGCAGTGAGAGAATGGAACAAAGGACACCCCGATATCGAGATGTATATGGCCACCCCCAGAGATTTCTTCCAAAGCCTGGAGAAAGAGGAAAAGAAATTTGAGGTCGTAAAGGGAGAACTCTTCGATGATGAACTTGCAGAGGTGTTTCCTCAGGTATGTACCAGCAGATTGTGGCTCCTGCAGAGCGCCAGAGAATATAAGGACTTAATCATACAAATAGAAGAATACGCTACCATTGCCTGGTTGCTGGGGGATAAATATCCTTCTGCTGAACTGCACCGAGCGTGGGAAAAAATTTTATTCATTGCTTTCCACGATATTATCACTGGTTGCGGCGTTGATGAAATATATGAAGAAGTAAGGGAGATATTCCAGTTCCTCAAAGATAATCTTTACAGCATGTTAGACCACGCCCTGGGATATATCTCCAGCAAGATCAATACAGGCATGAATGCTGTAATCGCATTCAATCCTCTCCCCTGGCAAACGAGAAACTGGACTGAAGCAGAACTGCAGCTAACTGCAGATTGGGGAGAAGAGATTGGATTGGAAGATGAGCATGACGCAATAGACATTCAGCTTACAAAAGTAAGAAGAGACAGTGAAGGAAAACTTAACCAGGCACGGCTCGGCTTTACTGCCGATATCCCCCCAATGGGCTACAAGACATATAACATCATTCCTGCAGACAAAAACGTTAAGGAAGGCATAAAAGTTGAGGGAGAGACCGTAGAAACTCCCTTCTTCAAAATCACTGTAAACAAAGAAAATGGAATCCTTAGCATTTTTGATAAAAAGGAAAAACTTCTACTTGAGGGAAATGAACTATTCATTGAAGATGAGATAGGCGATCTTTACCACCACCATTCCAGATTCGGCGAACTGATAAAAAGTGAATCAGGAGATGGTTTTGAATACGCAAGTTTCAAGCCCAAGAGTTTCCATATTGAAGAGGGCGCACTGCAAACAAAGCTGGTATTTGAAAGCGAGTATTACTGTCTCACCTGGCCCTATAGGCTGAAGGAGAGATTCCCTCCCGTAATGTACCAGTACAAGATGTTGGATATTCACAAGGAAGTCATAGTATACCGGGATAATTCGCGAATCGATTTCATCACCAAGGTAGATAACAAATATCCCAATATCAGGCTAAGCGTAAAGTTCGATGCCAAAATACAGAGGAACATTTACTTTCGCGAGACGCAGTTCGGCGTAGTCCCCGAGCCTACAGAATATTTCAATAGATTAACTGGGACCAGACCTTCGGAAATTCCCAACTTCCTTAGCTGGTTTGACTTGAGCAACGGAATCAGTGGAGTAACTTTTATAAGTAGCGAACTGCCCGCAAACGCAATCGATGGAAGCTCCATTTATATCAGGCTTTTCAGAAGCGTTTATGCATTATCTGCTGATGGGAAAGCAGGGCCTTTAATTCCCACACCCGATGCTCTGGAACTCAGGTCATATACCTTTAAATATGCTATTTACCTCCACAACGGAGACTGGCGACAAGCCAGCGCCTACAAGCAAGCTCTGTATTTCCACCACTCGCCTCGATGCGTTCAGGCAAACTATCAAGGAGAAATGCCAGGTGAATTATCTTTCCTTAAGCTCAACCCCGACAACCTGATTCTATCGGCACTTAAAAAGGCCGAAGACAGCGATGAGGTCATTTTGAGATTCTTTGAAACGAGGGGAGAGGAAACTCTGGCAGAAATTGAGCTATTTAGAACAATAAAGAGAGCAGCTGTCGTCAACTTACTCGAAAGGGAAGAAGGAGAGCTCGTACCGAATCACAATAAGTTGACCTTAAAAGTCAAGCCTTTCGAGATAGTAACCCTGAAACTAACGCTTTAGCTGATACAATTTCTTGTCGCTTGTTCTAAGAGGTGGGACTACCTCATTGAGCTATTAATTGGGATTGAAGGTGGCATAAATTTTGGCGATGTTGTTCTAATCATACACTCTTATAGTCAAGAGTTTCGGCTTGTACTCTTGATGATTTTGATTCTTGTCTTCAGACCAAGAGGTCTAATGGAGGACAGGGAACTGTGGTGGCCACCGAAAAGTAATATAAAAGGATTTCTTATCAGAAAGAGCAAGGAGGAATGAAAATGCAAGACGCATCCCATAGTGTCATCAAAAATACGGTAGACATTGGCAATGGTATCCAACTTTATTACGAGGAGAAGGGGTCAGGACAACCTGTTCTTTTTGTTCATGGCGTCTGGGCCAGTTGCCGATTTTTCAAGAAGCAGATCCCATGGTTTGGGGAGCGTTATCGGGCCATTGCTCTTGATCTTCGCGGACATGGCCGTTCGTCAATGACTCTCTATGGCCAGACTGTTCCGACCTATGCCAGTGACCTTCACGCTTTTATCAAGGCTCTCGATTTGAAGGATGTTGTTGTAGTTGGTTGGTCAATGGGATCTTTTGTACTATGGAATTACTATGAGCTATTTGGTGGCGAGAATATCAAGGCCACAGTTGATGTTGACGAGTCACCGACTGACCTTCGATCGGACGACTTTCCCATAGGTTTTATTACCTTTGAAGAGATCTACAAATGGTTTTTCCAAATTCAGACCAATCGCAACGAAATGATGAAAGAAGTTGTCTCAATGATGTTTAAGAACCCTCTTTCAGACGATGACTTCCAGTGGATGTATGATGAAATGACACGGGCTCCTGAAGTCGTTGCCGCTGCAACATTTTTTGACCAGTGTGTCAGAGATTATCATCATGTGATTAAAGGATTCCCTATACCCACCTTACTGTGTTTTAGCGCGGAAGGAAAATTACAGAAACTGGAAGCTGCAAGGTGGATCGAAAAGGCGATGCTAAATGCAAGGCTTGAACTATTTGAAGATAGTGGCCATTGCCCTTTCTTAGAAGAACCAGACAGATTTAACAATCTGGTTAATGACTTTATACAAGGCCTACCTTAAATTTTGTGTTGAGGTCCCTAGGGGCAGATGCTCACATAATGCACATAATGACATGTGACCTGCCCCCAGAAGTGATACCACTTGTTAAGTAGTAACCATACTTTAATGGAGATGCCCCTTTTTCTATACCAGTTGAAAGGAGACTTTTTAGGATTCTTGGCAAACCAATTCCTTTACTCTGGTAAACTCCTCCGGGCTCAAATTACCCAAAGCCCCATGGGGCCGATAACTATTATACTCCTTCCTCCAAGCTCTTACTTTTTCACGAGCATCCTCCAATGATAGAAACCAGTTT
>CAZVCX010000076.1:0-3389 GCA_964626375.1 uncultured Dehalococcoidales bacterium
AAAGGCGTGCGAGAATTTAGAACTTCTATCATATCGATCTGCGAGAGAACCTCTTCTGATAGTAGCACATTCTGTTTGGAGCTCTTTTTCAGATGTAAACTGCGTCCAAAGGGATGTGGCAGGTTAACCAATCCTCCCTGTCTTCTTACTTCGGCTATTACCTCCAAAGGTGATAAACCGGCGGGTATGTTTTCAGTTAAAAAGAGCCCCATCAGTTCGCCAAAGGGCGTGAGAATTTCCTGGGCAACAATTACTTCGAAAGGAGCGATCTCTTTGAGTTTCAACGCACCGGCAACGGTGCCGTGGTCGGATATGGCAACGCAATTTATGCCTTTCTTACGGCAATGGTCGATAATTCGGGATAAGGGCGTTCCACAATCCATGGAATAGCAAGTATGAACGTGCAAATCTGCCCGTAGCACTTTAACTTACCTTCTCCAGATATTCTCCAGTCCGGGTGCTGACCTTGATGACGTTGCCTTCGCCAAGAAAAAGAGGGACCTGTACGGTGAACCCCGTTTCTGTCCTGGCAGGCTTGGTCCCTGCAGTAGCTCTATCTCCCTTGAATCCTGGATCTGTCTCTACGATCTCGAGCTCCACGGCAGATGGCAACTCCAGATTTACTGGCTTATCCTGGCAGAATAAAATCTCCAGTTCGAGGCTTTCCTTGAGATAGTTTAAAGCGTCTCCCACCTGTTCTGAGTGCAATAATATTTGTTCGTAATTCTCGTTATCCATGAAGTAGTAGAGATCGCCATCGTTGTAAAGATACTGCACAGAGCGGTGTTCCAGGAACGCTGGATTTACCTTGTCTCCTGACTGAAAGTTGCGCTCTGTCACGTTGCCGCTCTGGACATCGCGAAGTTTTAGTTTGACCACGGGCTGCCTCTGTTGCATCTTGACGTGCTGGAACTCTACGACCTGGTATATGTTGCCTTCCAACTCGATGGCACTTCCTTTTCTTAGCTCTCCTGCGTCTAGCATTATAACTCCTTCTCTGCTCAACCAGTTTTCATGCTTATACCGGCAAGTTGACTGACTGAATATCCTTTTTCGCCGTGGTGAGAACTCTGGCGATATCTTTATCCAGAGTTACCATGTCCTCAATTCTAACACCTCCCCATCCAGGGAGGTAAATTCCTGGTTCTACGGTAAAGACCATGCCGTTGGTGAACACGTCTTGTGAATTGGCGCTAAGAGTGGGTAGCTCATGGACTTCCAGCCCAACTCCATGCCCCAGGCTATGGCCAAAGGCTTCTCTATAGCCAGCACTATCGATAACGTCCCTGGCTATCTGGTCTGCCCTCGCTGTGCTCATGCCAGGTTGAATTCCATTTATTGCAGCTAGCTGCGCTTCTAGGACGATGCTGTAAATCTCATCCAACTTCTCGTCCTTGCCGAGGGAAAATGTACGGCTGAAGTCGCTGCAATAACCATCTATCCTGGCACCCATATCGATCAATATCGGTTCACCGACACGAATCGTCCTCTCAGAGGGATGAGCATGTGGCAATGCTGAATTGGGACCTGAAGCTACGATTATTTCGAATGGTATAGCTTCGCTTCCTTCCTGCCGTAGAAATTTCTCCAGTTCCCAGGCTACGTCTTTTTCTCTCATTTCAGGATGTATTATGGTTTTGATATATTCAAAAGCAGCGTCGGCTAAGTGCGCGGAGCGGCAGATGATCTCCAGTTCTGCTGGTTCCTTTATGCGCCGCAGGTTCTCTGCCAGATCGGGCGCGGGGGTAATAGTCAGTTTGCCCTCCGCTGCCTCTTTGAGCTCCTGGTATGTGGAGAAAGCAATGCTTGTCTCGAATCCCAGGCTGGACCATCCTCTATCCTGTGCTATTGCGGGTAGCCAGCTAGATAATTTATTTTTAATTTCTATGAGTTCGAAATCCGGTGATTCTCTTTTTGCCTGCTCAGTGTAGCGGAAGTCCGTTGCCAGAAGCGCTCGATCGCTTGAAATGAGCAACCAGCCGGAGGAGCCGGTAAAACCTGAGAGATAACGGCGATTTTCAGTTCGGGATATTAGTAGGGCATCAAGCCCCGTGTCAGCGAGGCTGTCTTGTAGCTTATGTATCCGCTTTTCGCTCAATTTCGCTCCTTTAATTCGTCTACCATGCTTTGTATGGCGAATAAGTATCCTTTCCATCCCAGTCCGCTGATCTGGCCCCTTGCGATGGGAGCTATTACTGATCTTGCCCGCCATTCTTCGCGAGCGTAGATGTTGGATAGATGAACTTCAATTACAGGCAAGTCAGTGTCGGACAACGCGTCGCGCAGAGAGAGGCCATAATGAGTGAGAGCTCCCGGGTTGATGATTATGCCATCAACGGAACTTGCTTGTTCCTGGATGAAATCTATCAGTGCTCCTTCGCTATTGGATTGGAACGATACTATTTCTGCGTTTAAAACTGCTCCTTCTTTTTCCATCAGCGATCTGATTTCCTCCAATGTCTCGGCTCCGTATATCTCTCTCTTTCTTCTGCCCAGCATGTTCAGGTTTGGCCCCTGTATAACCAGAATTCTCATGATGTTACCTCCTGTTTTTGCCTTGCTCCTTCCAGTTCAGAGATTTTTACTCTATATCCGCATGATGTACATTTTGCCATGTCTTTTCCCTGCTGTACCAGGAGTTTGCCACAGCTAGGGCATGGATAAGGTAACGGCTTGTAGTTTGTGGCAAATTTGCATTGTGGATAGTTGCTACATCCGTAAAATACTTTGCCTCTTTTTTTGCTCCTTCTTTCGATCAGTTCGCTTCCGCACTCTGGACAGAATGCTCCAACTTTTACTACATAAGGCATAGATGTTTTGCATTCGGGATAGCCACTGCAAGCCAGGAATTTGCCAAAGCGCCCAACCTTGATCACCATGGGGCGGCCACAGTTGGGGCAGATCTCTTCAGTTGGTTTGGACATATCTATCTTTTTGATGTTGCTGGAAGCTTTATCCAGGGTTTCCTCAAAGGGGTGATAGAAACTCTTTAGAATTGCGACGTGGTCCTTTTCTCCATGGGCGATTTCGTCCAGGTGACTCTCCATGCGTGCCGTAAATTTAGAGTCAACGATTCTGGGGAAGTGTTCATTAAGGATGTCATTGACAATTATCCCCAATTCATCGGGATAGAATTTGCCCTCCTTTTTGTGCACATAATCTCTTCCCTGAATGGTAGAGATTATGGGGGCATAGGTGCTGGGTCTCCCGATGCCTTTTTCTTCCAGCGCTTTTATTAGAGTCGCTTCGGTATATCGAAAGGGGGGTTGAGTAAAATGTTGCTCGGGGAGGATATTTAAGAGTAACAACTTTTCATTGACCCGCAATTCTGGCAGGAGACCAGAGCTTTCTTCTGGCCTTTCCTCGTCTTTATCTTCACTGTATACAGC
>CAZVCX010000077.1:0-4736 GCA_964626375.1 uncultured Dehalococcoidales bacterium
AATAGGTTGTCGCGATCCATAAAGAAAGGTCCTTACTGCGATGCTAAATTGCTCAAGAAGATAGAGCGGCTTGACCAGTCTGGAGAGAAGACAGTGATAAAGACCTGGGCGCGCACTTCCACTATTCTGCCACAAATGATTGGGCATACCATAGCGGTGCACAATGGGAGGAAACACGTTCCTATTTTTATTACGGAGAATATGGTAGGGCACAAACTGGCGGAGTTTGCTCCGACGAGAACTTTCAGGGGGCACGTTACCAAAGCGCAGATATCTGCTCAGAAGAGAGGTTAGCATAGATGAAGGTAAAAGCTGTAGCTAAGGATGTGGGTATATCTCCGCTGAAAGCTCGTCTGGTGGTAGACATAGTCAGGGGGAAAAAGGTAAGGGAAACTCTGGATATTCTTAACTTTGTTTCCACTCCAACGGCGAAAGCAGTGGCTAAGGTGGTTAAATCGGCAGCATCTAATGCTGAAAATAACTTCGAGATGTCTATCAATGATCTCAAGATAGTCACCATATTTGTTGATAAGGGGCATACAATGAAGAGGCATCGTCCCCAGTCGAGAGGTAGAGTAAGCCCCATTTTGAAAAGGTCTAGTTGTATTACAGTCTTCGTTGATGAGGAGGGAAAGTAATTTTGGGACAGAAAGTTCACCCTCATGGATTTAGATTGGGAATCTTTCGAGGTTGGGATGCGAAGTGGTATGCTGAGAAAGATTTTGCCCGGTTGCTACAGAATGATTTAAGAGTGCGGCGAGTTATTGAGACGAGCTGCGGTGAGGCAGGCATAGCCAGAGTAGAAATAGAAAGGCCCGGGGATGAGACATGTGTAACTATCTACGCAGCTCGCCCTGGCATTCTGATTGGGAGGGGAGGACAAAATGTAGAACAGCTGAAAACACAGCTGGAAAAAGCTAGCCATGAAAAAGTTAGGTTAACCATAAAAGAGGTTGAGACGCCTCAGTTGCAATCCTGTCTGGTAGCCCAGAACATCGCTGCAAGAATCCGCAGCGGAATTCCCTATCGCAGGGTAATGAGGCAGTCTGTTTACAGGACGCTAGAGGCAGGGGCTAAAGGCATAAAGATATGTTGTAGTGGAAGGCTGGCAGGGAGAGAGATTGCTCGGACTGAAATTGTTCGCCAGAACCGTATGCCTCTGCATACGTTGCGCGCTAATGTTGATTACGGGTTTGCTGAGGCCCACACTGCGATGGGGAATATAGGTATTAAAGTGTGGATTTACAAAGGTGATGTTATTCCTGAAAGGAGAGAGGTAAGTGTTACAACCGAAGCGGGTGAAGTACCGCAAAGTGCATAGAGGGAGGCTAAAAGGCAAGAGTCTGAGAGGAGCCCGGGTTGTCTTCGGGGAGTTTGGACTCAAGGCGGAAGAGTCTTCCTGGATTACGGCAAGGCAGATTGAGGCTGCCCGGCGCGTTTTTGTGCGCTATCTGCGGCGCGGGGGGAAAATGTGGATTCGTATATTCCCTGACAAAAGTGTAACGAAGAGCCCTGCTGAAACGAGAATGGGGGGAGGGAAAGGTGCCCCTGACCATTGGGTAGCTGTCGTAAAGAGGGGGAGAATAATGTTTGAGCTGGCGGGAATAGGAGAAGAGGCAGCGCGTGAGGCAGTCCGACTTGCCTCTCACAAGTTGCCTATAACCACTAGTTTCGTTGCTAAAGAGGTGCAGATAGATGAAAATTGAAGAAGAGCGTTCTCTCGGTGATGAGGAGATGCGCGCCAAGCTAGATGAGGCTTATGAAGAACTTTTCAATCTTCGTTTTCGTCTTGCTACCAGGCAACTGGTAAATCATCGCGAAATTCCCAAGGTAAAGAAAAAAATTGCTAGAATGAAGACGTTTTTGCGGGAAAGAGAATTGGGGATAAGGTAAGAAATATGGCGAAACGAAAGATTAGAGTTGGCCTGGTGGTGAGTAACCGAATGGAGCAGACAGCAGTGGTGGCGGTAGAAACCCATAAATCCCATCCATTGTATAAGAAGAGTGTGCGCAGACAGAAAAGGTACAAGGCGCACGATCAGGGGAACGTTTGTCAGGTTGGTGACAAAGTAAGAATGGTGGAAACCCGTCCTCTCTCGAAGGAAAAAAGGTGGAGAATAATAGATATCGTGACCAGCAGAGGAGCAAAAAAAGATATATCAGCGGAGGCAGTAGCCGGCAATTCCCAGGTTATGGCTACATCAGAAGATGATTCAGAAAGAAACGAGACTTAAGGCAGCAGATAATACCGGGGCCAAGCAGATACTATGCATTGGTATACTGGGTGGAACGCGGAGAAAGTATGCCCGTGTGGGAGATGTTTTTACCGCTACGGTAAAGAAAGCCATGCCTCACGGAATGGTGAAGGAAGGGGAGGTCGTCAGGGCGGTCGTTGTCCGCGTGGCCAAGCCATATCGCCGCTTTGATGGTTCCTATATAAAATTTGATGATAACGCTGCTGTAATTCTGGGGGAAAAGAACAATCCCAAAGGGAGTCGCGTTTTTGGCCCGGTGGCCCGCGAGCTCCGGGATAAAAATTTCACAAAGATAATATCCCTGGCACCGGAGGTGCTCTAAATTGAACATCAGGAAAAATGACACAGTTGTTATCCTCTCAGGTAAGGATAAAGGCAAGAAGGGGAAAGTGCGGCGCGCTATTCCAGAGAAGAATGAAGTTGTGGTAGAAGGGATTAATATGATTAAACGGCACTCCCGGGCTCGAAGAGCGGCGCGTCAGGCGGGCATAATAGAACTTGAAGCTCCAATATACGCTGCTAAGGTGAAGTTGGTGTGCAATAAGTGTGGAAAACCTGCCAGGGTGGGTTTTCGCTTGCTTGAGGAAGGCAAAAAGGTGAGAATATGTACTTCCTGTGGGGAGGTAATTGATTAAGTCGCGCTGCGGTAAGAAAGCGCGTATGAAGGATATCCTATGAGTTGTAGATTGAAGGAAAAATATTATCAGGAGGTGGTCCCTCAGCTGAAGGAGAGGTTGGGATATGCCAATGTGATGCAGTTGCCCCGCGTGGAGAAGATAGTTATTAGCGTTGGTTTGGGTGAAGCGACACAAAATTCTAAGGTTCTGGAGGCTGCGGAAAGGGATATAGCAGCGATATCAGGGCAACACCCCGTGGTAACCAGAGCGAAAAGATCGATTTCGGCGTTTAAGGTGAGAGAAGGTATGCCCGTTGGGATGATGGTAACTTTGCGGGGTAAACGGATGTATGAATTTCTGGATAAATTGATTAGCGTTGCCTTTCCACGTTTTCGTGATTTTAGAGGCTTGTCTCCCGACTCGTTTGATGTCCAGGGGAACTATAGCATAGGGATGAAGGAGCAAATAGCCTTCCCTGAGATTGACTATGATAAAATTGACAAGATACGAGGTCTGGGCATAACTATAGTTACCTCAACGAAAAACCGGGATGAGGCAAAGAGTTTGCTGGAGCTTATGGGTATGCCGCTCAGGAGAGAATGATATGGCAAAGAAATGTTTGATTGTGAAATCTAAGCGTACTCCGAAGTATAAGGTACGTCAGTATAATCGTTGCCAAGTGTGTGGTCGCCCCCGAGCATATATACGCAAATTTGGTTTATGCCGTATTTGCTTTCGCGAGCTTGCTTTAGCTGGCGTTATTCCTGGAGTGAGGAAATCTAGTTGGTGAGGAGTATTTATGGTTACTGATCCCATTGCCGATATGTTGACCCGGATAAGGAACGCTGTCATGGTGAGACATGATGATGTGCTGGTGCCTGTCTCCAGGACGAAGCTATCAATTGCCATGATAATGGAGCAGGAAGGTTTTATAGATGGGTTTGAGGTGTTGGATGAAAAGCCGCAGTCGGTAATGAAAATCCGCCTCAGGTATATCGATAAGCAACCAGCGATACTGGGGCTGGAGAGGGTTAGCAAACCTGGCTTAAGAGTTTATGTGCAAAGGAGTGAAATTCCTCGTGTCTATGGAGGGTTGGGTATTGCCATCATTTCCACTTCTAAGGGAGTAATGACGGGGAAAGAATCGTGGAAAAAACGCCTTGGTGGCGAGTTTCTGTGCCGCATATGGTAAATTTGCAATGAATTATAATTGGAGTAAATTATGTCGCATATAGGTTATCTCCCTATCTTAATACCGCAGGGCGTTAAGGTAGTTTTGGATGGGAGTGAAGTAACTGTAGAAGGAAGTAAAGGTAAGCTTGCGCGTCGTTTCCATCCTGATATTTCAATAACGCGTGAAGGTGAAAGGTTGTTGGTGTCACGGCCCAGTGATGATAGGGTGCACCGTGAGCTTCACGGGCTTACCAGGAGCCTCTTGGCTAATATGGTTGAGGGAGTAAACAAGGGATTTGAGAGAATCCTGGAGGTAAACGGAGTGGGGTATAGAGCCCAGAAGGTGGGGGATAAACTATCGCTGCAGGTGGGATATTCTAACGTGGTGGAGTTTTCTCCTCCTCAAGGAGCTGAGGTGAGCGTTGAAGGCACGAATGTTATCCACGTTGTTGGTATAGATAAGGAGGTTGTTGGAGAAACAGCCGCCAGGATTCGAGCTATACGCCCGCCGGATCACTATAAGGGTAAGGGCATTAAATATAGAGAGGAGAAACTTCATCTGAAGCCCGGTAAGTCAGCCAAGACGCTGGGGAAGAAGTAGGTTATAGCGATAGAAAATGATGAAAACGAGTGTACGGTTAAAGCGACAGGCGCGGCATCGGCGGATTCGAAACAAGGTTGTGGGTAGTGA
>CAZVCX010000078.1:0-3714 GCA_964626375.1 uncultured Dehalococcoidales bacterium
TATCTCACCAGCCCTAAATTCATATCTGCAGAAGGAGGTATCGGCAGAATAGTCTGGATGTCGAAAGGTCTCAAGGATGAAATGTACGAGAAACTAGAAGAAATATGCAGGAAGAAAGGTATGCCGGAATTGCTCAATAAAATTGCCGATGGCACTATCGTTACTTCAGTAGAAGAGCTACTAGCATTCCTGGAAGAGAAGCAACATCCTGCCTTGAGCATGGAACCATTGTTGTGAAAATAACCAGAGTAGAATTCTGTTATACCCATACTGGAGAGGTAAAGATATTATGACACCAGTACAAACTCCTTTGGAAAAATGGGCTGGCAAGGCCACCGAGGTCAGAATCGGTGGCAACGGGCGTAAAGAAGCCGTTATTGGAGGCGAGAATACCCTGCCATTTTTACACTTCGAGGGCTCTTTCCCCCACCGTCCAGTACTGGCCATTGAAATTCAGGATATGGAACCTGATTGGCCCAGCGATCTACTTGCATGCTGGGGCGATGCGGTTAAAGATCCTGCACAATGGGCCAAGAAAGCGTCGGTTTATGGAGCTGACATCATAGCTCTAAGATTAAGAAGCGCTCACCCCGAAATTGAAAATAGTGGCGCTGACAGGGCAAAACAAACTGTCAGTCGGGTGCTAGAAGCCATGGACCTGCCTCTCATCGTGCTGGGGCCCGAGGTAGCAGAAAAGGATAATGAGGTGCTGTTAGCTGCTTCAGAAATAGGACGTGGGCAGAGACTTGCTCTGGGTAACTGCACGGACAAAAACTATCGCGCTATTGCTGCTGCATGCCTGGCCAATGATCATGTAGCTATAGGCAAGGCGCCTACCGATGTCAACCTATCCAAGCAGCTAAACATGCTGCTCCGCGAAGCGGGTCTGCCCATGAGCTCCGTGCTCAGTGATCCCACCACCGGCGCTCTGGGGTATGGTCTGGAGTATACATACTCTGTCATCGAGAGACTGCGCTTGGCGTGTTTGTCCGGTGACGAGATGACTTCTCCTCCCATTATCTGTACCGTCGGAGAAGAATCGTGGAAACAGAAAGAATCTCGCTCTACTCAAGGAATTCCTGATAGCTGGGGCGCGCAGGAGAAGCGCGCCATCATATGGGAAGCAATAACTTCAGCTATTCTAACAACTGCAGGATCTGACATAGCGGTGCTGCGACATCCCCGGTCAGTAGAACTACTAAGAGAGATGAACGACAAGTGGCTATTCGAGGCTTAGAAAGGAGCAAATATAAATTTTGACCGGCATTGAAATATATAAGTATCTGCCAAAGACAAATTGCAAAAAGTGCGGTTTTCCCACCTGCCTAGCTTTTGCCATGAAGGTAGCACAGAAACAGGCAGACATTTCGCTTTGTCCCGAACTTTCTCCCGAGTCAAGAAAAATCCTTGAGGAAGCATCGCGTCCACCCATCAAGTTGATATCAATTGGAAGAGAAAGAAAAATAGAGGTAGGCAACGAGACGGTGTTATTCCGCCATGAGAAGACATTTTATCATCCGCCAGGCATAGTAATCCGAATTGAAGACACAGAGCCACCGGAGGATACTGCTCATTTGATAAGAGAAATAACCAGCTATAGCGTGCAACGAGTGGGGCTGGACCTAGTTTTGAATGGCTTTGCTCTGAGCAATAAATCGGGCAAGGCGGATAGTTTTCTTCGCCTGATAGAAACAGCGCTCAACAACACCAATAAAGCTCTGGTGCTGATATCATCCAATCCTGTCACAATGAAACTTGCCCTAGAGAAAGCTGCCAAAGAAAAACCCCTGATCTATTCTGCCACGAGGAATAACTGGCAGGAAATGTCTCAGCTAGCGCAAGAGTATAAATGCCCTCTGGCAGTATCAGAAAGAGATAGCCTGGCCAATCTGGCTGAACTAATAGAACAGATTGCACAAAATGGAGTAGAAGATATAGTAATCGATCCCGGAGCAGATACATTCGCCAACTCCGTAGATTTGCTGACACAGTTAAGGCGACTGGCCATAAATAAACGCTGTCGCACTCTGGGTTACCCTACTATAACGTTCCCCGGCGATCACGTCAGCGGAGAGGAAGAAGAAGCTCTTCTGGCAGCACAACACATAGCCAAATATGGGGGGATTATCGTGCTAAACAACTTTTGCCCCGCCGCTATATATCCTCTGCTAACGCTACGGCTGAACATATATACCGATCCGCAGAAACCGGTAAAGGTAGAGGCAGGCATGTACCCTCTCAACGACCCCAACGATACCGCCCCATTGATGGTTACTACCGATTTTTCTCTGACTTACTTCTCCGTCGCCGGAGAGATTCAGTCCAGTGGTTTTCCCAGCTGGCTCTTAATCTGCGATACAGGAGGGCTATCGGTGCTTACCGCATGGGCAGCTGGCAAATTCAATGCCAAGGAGATCGCCAAGGCAGTAAAACAGTTAAATGTAAATGATTATGTCAAACATAATGTGCTCATCATTCCCGGTTATGTAGCGGTTATAAAAGGGGCCCTGGAAGAGGAATTACAGGGCTGGAAAATTTCGGTGGGCCCCCGCGAAGCCATGGACATCGGCAATTACTTAAAACGAACGTGGAGAGAAAACGACCTTTGAAAGGAGAAAATAATAGCTATCGGGTAGAATTTCACCCCCAGGGTAAAAAAACGACCGTCCGGCCGGGTACTACTATACTGGACGCCGCAACCAGAGCGGGAATAACGATAGATGCTCCCTGTGGCGGACAAGGGCGCTGTGGCAGGTGCCTAGTTAGAGTTGAACGGGGAACAGTCGATCCCGGTGCCGATTCCTATCTTAGCAGCGAGCAGATCAGGCAAGGCTGGGCGCTATCATGCAGGGCCACAATCAGCAGCGATCTGGTTGTTTTCGTGCCGAATAGAGGCGAAAGGATCAGGTTAAGCGAAAAAGTAACTGGACGTAAAGCTGCTACACCATCTCACCTGGACTGGCCATTAACACCACCCATATCCCAACTGCACCTGACGCTTCGTCCACCCGATTTACAGGATAACGCCGCCGATGTGGACCGCTTGAGAACAGCAATGACCACCAAATGCCAGATAGAAGATTTCAGCCTTAGCCTGGAGACAATGCGCAGCTTAAGTCACAATCTGCGCAAGGCGAACTGGCAGGTTAACGTTACCATAGATACACATGACCAGAATGACAAGCCTCGCCTGATCGACATTGGTCCAGCCCACCAAGGACAACCGCTTCTCGGAGTAGCACTGGATATTGGAACTACCAGCGTTGTTGCCTTACTGGTGGATCTCAAATCAGGACAAATTATCAATCAGACATCCATGCTGAATCAACAACGAGCCTGCGGAGAGGACGTAATTTCTCGGATTATCTATAGTGAGCGCAGGGGGGGAACAAAGCACCTCGCCCGCCTGGTGATACAAACCATTAACGACCTGCTTAAAGAATTTTCCTCCCTTGCTCCGCCAGTGAACAAACGGAAGAAAATTAAAACCAGCGATATAAAATACATGGTGGTGGCGGGCAATACCACCATGACTCAAATGCTGCTATCACTTCCCGCCACACATATAAGGCAAGAACCATATGTTCCCACAACAACTTATTATCCCCTGACCAGAGCCAGAACCCTGGGAGTTAAAATAAATCCCGAAGCCCTTGTTTATTGCTTTCCCGCGATCGCGGCTTACCTTGGCGGCGATATCATCGCGGGAACGTT
>CAZVCX010000079.1:0-2598 GCA_964626375.1 uncultured Dehalococcoidales bacterium
TTTTCTTGAGGCCTGCACGATGAGCTGCCAGTACCTTATCCTTGATGCCCCCCACAGGCAATACTTTTCCTCTGAGGGTGATCTCACCAGTCATACCTGTTTCCCTGTTTGCAGGCCATCCGCTGAGGGCGGATGTTAGGGCTACCGCCATGGCAATGCCTGCGGATGGGCCATCTTTGGGAATAGCGCCTGAAGGAACGTGAATATGAATGTCGGCTTCCTTGTAGAAGTCCTTTGGTATGGGGGTGATGTATTTAGGGAGCGTTTCTCCTGACCGCGCAACTAATAAGGAGCGCACATAGGTAAAAGCCGCTCGTGCTGATTCCTGCATGACATCACCGAGGTGGCCAGTGAGAATGAGATTTCCTTTTCCTGAGACGGAGCGAGCCTCAATGAAAATTATATTGCCTCCACTTGGTGTCCATGCTAGGCCGTTGGCTACACCGGGTTCGCTAGTTTTTTCTGCCAACTCGTAGAAGAATTTCTGGGGGCCAAGGTAAATAGAGAGGTCTTTGGGCATAATTGTGGTCTTCTCTTTCCTCCCCTCAACTATATACCGGGCTACTTTGCGGGCAATAGTTCCGATTTCTCTTTCAAGGTTTCTTACTCCCGCCTCCCGAGTATATTTGCGAATTATGTCTATTAGGGCTTCATCTTCTATTTCCAGTTGTTCTGTGGTGAGGCCATTCTCTTTTATTTGTCTGGGAATGAGAAAATTTCTAGCGATGTGATTTTTTTCATGCTCCGTATATCCTGATAACTCTATTATTTCCATCCTATCTCTTAATGCTGGTGGAATGGGATCGATAATATTGGCTGTAGTGATGAACATTACTCTCGAGAGGTCAAAAGGGACATCTAGGTAGTGGTCGGTAAAGGAGAAGTTCTGTTCTGGATCAAGTACCTCCAGCAGAGCAGCAGAAGGATCTCCTCTGAAATCTGTTCCCATTTTGTCAACCTCATCTAGCATAAAAAGGGGGTTGTTAGAGCCAGAGCGCTTTAGCCCTTGTATGATTCTACCAGGTAAAGCCCCTATGTAGGTACGTCGATGTCCTCTGATATCGGCTTCATCTCTAACGCCTCCCAGAGAGATGCGGACGAACTTTTTCCCCAGCGCACGGGCAATGGATTGCCCCACAGAAGTTTTGCCTGTTCCCGGTGGACCGACAAAGCAAAGGATAGGCCCCTTTGTATCTGGCTTTATCTTGCGCACCGCTAGATAGTCCAGGATCCTTTCCTTAACCTTATCCAGATCATAATGATCCTCATTAAGGACGCGTGAAGCCTGTGATATATCCAGATTGTCTTCGGTACTTGTTCCCCAGGGCAGCCCGACAAGCCATTCAAGATAGGTGCGGGAGACAGTGTATTCGGCTGCTCCTGGTTGCATCTTGGACAAACGATCGAGTTCTCTTTCCGCCTCTTTGTTTGCTTCAGGAGGTAGCTTTGCCTTGTTTATTTTCTCCCTTAGCTCATTGATTTCCATAGTCCGCTCGTCCGTTTCGCCCAGTTCTTTCTGTATAGACTTGAGCTGCTCTCGGAGAAAGAAATCGCGTTGGACTTTAGTTAACTCATCTTTGGTCTGGCTTTGAATTTTGCTGCCCAATTCCAAAACTTCAAGTTCATGGTTAAGGAGAGAAGTCAGTTTTTTAATTCTCTCAGTGACGTTGATAGTTTCTAGAAGATCTTGTCTATCTTCAAACTTGAGATTGAGGTTCGCGGTAATGAAGTCTGCCAAGCTCCCAGGGGAGGTTATGTTTAAGGCAGCAATACTCAGGTCATTAGGCAGGTTTGGTTCCATCTCGATTATCTTTTGGAACACTCCCTTAAGGTTTCTGATGAGAGCCTCGAGTTCTGTTGTTTGAGTTACCTCGTCTTCAATTACCTCGATCTTGGCTTTCAGATATGGTTCAGTTTGAGTAAAATCTTTTATTCTAATGCGCTTCATCCCCTGTAGAAAGACGCGAATTGAATGATCTGGTAGTTTAAACATGCGCGCAATGAGAACAGCAGTCCCTATTGAGTAAAGATCAGTGACTTCTTTGGCGTCCATCTTGGAGGCAAAAAACCCGATGAACTTGTCTCCAGATGTAGCTTCATCTATGAGCTTTATTGCTGTCTCTTCTTCTATCCCAAGAGGCACAACGAGGGAAGGGTAGATAACTATCCCCTTCTGGGGCAAGATGGGCAACTCATCTGGAATGCGAAATTCCCCTGATGGTTGTTCCTCCTTACTTTTGGGGCTCACTCGCGCTCCTTTTTGGGTTTTTTTGCCCCTGATTCTGTTGATTGCGTCCGAAAACCCTTTGATGACTTCACTCCTTTTGTTTGGGCAATATGATTTCCAAAATGCCATTTTCGTAAGAAGCCTCGATTTGTTCTGCGTTCACGGTTGTTGGAAGTGTGACTTCACATTCAAATGGTCCCCATAGAATTTCCATCTGGTAATAAGTTCGCCTAATTCCTTGTTTTGTATCCTTGCGATCTCCTTTAATGGTGAGTATATTGCGTTCAAATAGTACGTTGATCTCCTCTAGCTTTACACCTGCTATCTCAGCTAGGACTACAACTTTCTTATCTGTTTCATATACGTCTATG
>CAZVCX010000080.1:0-7017 GCA_964626375.1 uncultured Dehalococcoidales bacterium
GTAGAAAGGGGATCTATGAAAGGAGGGCTGATGAACTTGGGCAAGGGCCAGCGATGAATGACATAATGAGCCCCTGAGAACATAGCGGCGTTATAAAAATCCACCCAAGAGGAAAAGAACTGCCATAAAACTGGATTCGCCTCCAGCGTTTCCTCTGCTATATCAATATGACATCGCCAGAGCCACTTCTCTTTGTCTTTCTTCAAGTATCGAGATAATCCGAATGGCTGCGGATCATGTACTATTTCCACATCAGGGCTATATTTATTGTGTTCCTCGCTGTGAAACTGAGCCACCTCTATCAGAGTGCGCTGATAGATCCTCAGCATGTGCGGAGTGATTGTTCCCTTTTTACCCTGTAACAGGTTGTGAATCTCCTTGGTAACCTGGAAAAAGGACTCTTTCCCACAGATCACTTTCCACTCGTCCTCGATGCCCAGCTGGTTCATAAAGGGAACCTGGGAACGGAGCATCTCGGCTACTCCTCCTCCTCGAGCACAGGAGTTAACCTCGAGCACTTTCATCCCCTTGAGTTTCTGTGCCAGCCTCTGAACTTTCTCTATCTTCTCTTCGCCCACCAGAGGGATATAATCCTCCAGAGCAGAGACAGAGAAGGGATATAACTCTTTTCGGGAGCTGTAAACGATTCCATCCTCCAAAGGGTAGTTTCCCCTTACAGGTTCGATTGGCCTAAACACGTCTTCTGCCATAGTTAGTTCTCTCAGGAGAAAATGGTGTTAACGAAATTCTCTGCGCTGAATGGTAGCAAATCCTGCAGCCTTTCACCTGTTCCTACGTAGGTAATGGGTATTTTTAGCTCATCGCAGATGGCAAAAACAATTCCTCCCCTAGCCATGCTATCCAATTTGGTCAGGAAGATATCAGTTACTCCTATGGCCTGGGTGAAAGCCCTTGCCTGATTTAGCCCATTCTGGCCTGTGGTGGAATCTATTACCAGCAGAACTTGGTGGGGCGCAGAGACGTTGCAGCTAGAGGCCACTCTCCTTATCTTCCTCAGCTCTTCCATTAAATTAGACTTAGTGTGAAGTCGCCCCGCGGTATCGATAATAACTACATCGACACCCCTGCTGTAAGCTGCCTCAATAGCATCAAAGGTAACTGCACCGGGATCGGAATGGGGCTTGTGGGCAATGACCTCAGCGCCTACTCGCTTGCCCCACAGCTGAAGTTGTTCAATCGCTGCTGCCCTAAAAGTATCAGCTGCTCCCAGGATAACTCTCCTTCCCTGGGAAGTATAGCCATGAGCTAGCTTGGCTACGCTGGTAGTTTTTCCCGAGCCGTTGACTCCCACCACCAAAATAACTGTTGGTGGTGGCGTATTTACCGGAGTATACGGAAAAGTCAACATATTTATCATCTCATCTTTCAATGCTGCCTTGACCCGCGCAGAATCCATCAATTTATCAGTCTTTACTCTTCGCTTAACGCTATTAATCAACTTGTCCGTGGTTTCTATACCAACGTCGGCAAGGATCAGCAATTCCTCCAATTCCTCCCACGTTTCTTCTTCAATGGATCCGCGATCGAAGAGGCGTGATATCCTGCTCAACCAACTATCTCGATTGCTATCCGTCTTGCCTAACAAAGAATCTCTTCCCCAGTCCTCTGAAATATAGGTGTAATAATACCACAAATTCGACCCCAGAATTGAATTGTCTGAATTATCTACAGATATATTAACTAACTTAACTAACCTATACTGTGAAACAGGTAATTTTCTCATTCCCCATATCCCAGAAAAACTTTGAAAATGCTCTTCTCTTTTGAATAATTTTTCTACCCCCATTTTCTTTTGCCCTGAGATTATAAGCTTCAATAGACTTCTCTCCTGATCAATAGTTACAAGCCGTAGCTCTTGCCATCGCCGTAACCGAGGTAAAGCAACCATATTTTAGAGTACTTGATGCATCATCTAGAAATTCCTATTCCTCATAAGAGGACTTTTCCTACCAAACTACCGTAATTAAGTTTAGCAAGGATCGATATTGACATCGCTACATAAGATTGCTTAGAATAAATCCATGAAGTTATTAGTTATAGGACTAGGTCAATGTGGCGGAAGAGTTGCTGACAGGTTCGCCCGGCTGAACAAGAGGGCTCAGGCACAACGTGGGATCCAGATCATTGCCGATGTGTTCGCCATAAACTCAGATGTTACAGACTTGAGCGGATTGCGTACTATCAATCCCGATTACAAACATAGAATTCTCATTGGGGGCTCACAGACCAATGGCCACGGAGTAGGCAAGGTAAGTGAACTCGGCGCAGAGATAGCAAAGGAAGATAGCGATAAGGTTATAGATGCTCTGAGAACTTCAGAGCATTTTCATGATACGGATGCTTTTATGCTTATCGCCAGTGCTTCTGGTGGCACAGGATCAGGATCTATAGGAGTCCTGACGCAGTTATTAAAAGAGCGCTATATTGGGAAGCCCGTTTACAACATCGTCGTTCTCCCCTTCCGTCAAGAAGAAACAACAGAGGCAAGAACTATATATAACACGGCCATATGTCTCAAATCAGTATATCTGGCAGCAGATGCCATATTCCTTGTTGATAACCAGAGATATGTTAAAAAGAATGCCTCGCTTATGAGAAACATGGATGCAATCAATGCTCGGGTGGTAGAGCCTTTTTACAACATGCTCTGTGCTGGAGAGGAAACGAATCAGAGGTTCGTTGGGTCGAAGGTGCTCGATGCCGGCGATATAATGCAAACTCTGGCGGGATGGACTGTGCTCGGAGAAGGCATTTCCCCCATTCAAAAGAAGAGGTTTGCTTTTGGGCCTAAGCGAGACTTCAGGGATAAGATGTCTGAAACTAGCAGAGGAGCCCAGTCTATGGATGCGGCGCTAGGAGAACTATCCCTTTCCTGTGAGCCCAAAGATGCTCGGAGAGCGCTGTACCTCATTACTGCTCCCCCAAAAGAAATAAACATGGATATAGTCAAGGAAGTTGGTGACAACCTGAGAAACATAGCCCCTAATGCACTAATAAGGAGCGGCGATTATCCGCGTGGCAAAGATACCTTGAATGTTTCTGTGGTGCTCTCTGAGCTTACGTCGGTAAGGAAGATCACGAGTTACTTCACTCAAGCACTTGATCTGATCGCTACCATAAAGGCAAGACAGGGATTGCAATTGCCCAGCAGGAAATTCGAAGAAACCTTTAACGATATCCCTGTCCTGCTATAGAGAACACATCCAACGCACGATTTGCCTGCTGGCATATCAAAGCAGATATCTGTGCCATGCGGCTACCCCGCAGAGCCATAATAAAGAGATCTTGCTCGCGGGGGAGTATTTTTTGCTTACTCTGCTACTTTCTGCTCTTGATAAAGATATCCCAGCTTTGCTCCAAGCTGACATTACGAGCTTCCAGGCTTTTCAAATCAGCTTCTTCGCGAGCCTTCATCGCCAAGGCCACTTTTTCATCACAGTCTTTGCGCGCCTTCTCTTCAGCTGCCTCGCGGGCCTTTAACGCCTGTGCGATACTTTCTTCACAGGCCTTCCTCGCCTTTTCTCTAGTTTCCAAATAATCCTTCTCGATCTTCTTTTGCTGATCCAGATAGGCCTTTTCAACTTCACGCTCAGCTTCTATGTAAGCAGCATAAGCCATGACTGCCCGCTGCTGAATTTCGCTGAGTCCCGTTCCCTCTAAAGTTTGTTCGTTGGCTTTCTTGGCAACCTTCTTGGTTTCCTGATCTATTTCATCGGGCTTCTGCTCAACGGATCCTTGATTTTCTGCCCCCTGCATAACATACCTCCTTTACTTACGACAGACTTCGATTTCCATTATTCTCAACTATTTACATTAAAAAATAAAGTTAAGCAAGTAAACTGCTCTCAGCACTTTAACCTCATCATAGTTAATTGCGGATACCTTAGTAATCATCTTCTCTTTCAAGTTCCTCTTCAATCTGGCCCTTATCAGCTTGATACATCTTGGACAGGAAATCCAAACGTGCCTTAATATCCGAACTAGCCTTTTGAGGAGCCCGGCTTTCGCCCTTTTTACCTTCAGCCTGACTCAATACCACTTCAAAGGATCGCGATGATACTTCAGGGAATTTATCTTCCTCTACTTCATCCATGGGGCCATGTACTCCAGCAAACTCCTGTGCCTTCTGCAATGCTTCTCGGAATGCCTTCAAGGAAGATTTGACTGTTCTCTGTGCCGACCTGCCTGCTTCCTCGTTCCTGGCAACCGCCTCTTCCAGCAGCCGGATCGATGTCTCCACCGATTCTTTAGCCAATCTTATCGATTCTACAGTCGCCTCCTTAGCTAATCTCACAGATTCTTCAGCAGCTTCTCTAGCTGACTGGCTCGCACCCATTGCTTCTTGCGACACCTTTTGAGCTTCAGAAACGACCTCTTCTGACAACCTGCCTACTTCTTCAGCCTTGCTTACTGCTTCTCCCGCTGCTTTCCTGGCCTCCTCTGCGATCTTGGTAACTGCCAGATTGGTAGCTTCAGCCCTGCTTATCGCTTCCTGAGATATCTTCTGCGCCTCATCAGCAGATTCTCGAGACATCTGGCTTATCTCTTCAGATCTGCTTACTGCTTCTTGAGAAGCCATCATCGATCTCTCCATATCACTCTTAGAAGATCTAATTGTCGCTTCAGCCCTATCTATAATTTCTTTAGATGTCGCTATCAGGGATTCTGTCTCACTCCGAGCCCTTTCCTCTATCTCTCTGGCGGTATTCATTACCTCTTCCACTGCTCTCTTGGCTCTGACATTTGCATCCTGAGCTATCCGGTTTCCCTCCTCAGCTTTGCTTATAGCTTCGTCAAACATCTTTGACGTTGTCTCTGCTGTTGTTTCTGCAGCTATGCTTACCTTCTCCGCCTTATTAATGGCTTCCTGCGCCGCCTTTCTAGTTTCCTTAGCCACTTTCGTGATTTCCCTGTTCATCGTTTCCGCCCTATCTACCGCATCTCTGGATGTTTCCCTTGCCTCACTGATAGCTTCTTGTGTTACCCTAGTTATTTCCTCCACTTTGCTCAACGCTTCTTGAGAAGTCTTATTTGCGCTCTCAGCCTCATTCGATAAAAGCTGCCCTCTACTTTCAACTCTCTCCAGTCTCTCCTGTAACTCCCGAACTGATGTCGCGAGGCTCTCCTGAATTGATTCGACCTTCCTTTCAATTTTGCTTACCGCCTCATCAAATGCCTTTGCCGATGATTCAGCTGCCTTGGTCATCATCTCAATTGAGGCTTCAGCCCTCTCGACTGTGTTCTGAGACTCCTTTATCATCGTGCTGGAAATTTTCTGGGCCTCTTCGTTGGATTTCTCCGCTCGCCGCACCAGTTCCTGCAATGTCCTTTTAGCCTCTATGGCAGCTTCCTGCGTCGCCTCACTTACTCTTTCCACCCTCTCAATAGCTTCCCGTGATGCGTGAGATGATTCCCTCGCCGCCTCTTGAGCTGCCAAGCTTAGCATCTTGGCCCTTGCTACCGTTTCTTCAAAATCACTACTGCTATCTGCCATGGTCTTCTCAAAATTCTAAAAGTATTTCCTTTCCTTGATTATTACATATGCCACATGTTTTAACATTTTATTAGGGACGGTATATTTTTTCAACTATTGACGGCCACAATTTTTATGCTATAATAGTTAGCAGTCGAGGCATGAGAGTGCTAAAATAAATAGAGAAAAGAAAGGAGGATAGCACATGGCAGCTAAAGTTGAACCTCTGGGAGACAGGGTAGTAATCAAACCCGCACCCAAGGAAGAAGTAAGCAAAGGCGGGATCGTTCTTCCCGACACCGCCAAGGAGAAACCTCAAGAGGGTGAAATCATCGCCGTGGGCCCTGGCAAGCTGGATGACGAAGGTAAGCGCATAACCTTGGAAGTAAAGATCGGCGACATAGTTCTCTATTCCAAGTATGCGGGTACCGAGTTCAAGCTGGGTGAAGAAGAAATGGTTATCATGCGAGAGAGTGATATCCTGGCCAAGAAAATTTCATAAGAGGAGGCAAGAAAATGGCAAAGCAACTTCTTTTCGGTGAAGAAGCAAGGAAATCATTGAAGAATGGGGTGGATACCCTGACCAGCGCTATAAGAGTAACGTTGGGCCCGCGTGGCCGCCCCGTTGCGCTAGACAAAAAATTTGGAGCTCCTTCGGTACTTGACGATGGAGTAGCAGTAGCTAAAGAAATAGAGCTACCCGACCCATTTGAAAACATGGGGGTACAGCTAGTGAAGCAGGCAGCTACCAGAACTAATGATCAGTGCGGTGATGGTACAAGCACAGCTACCATTATAGCGCAAAGCATCGTAAGCGAAGGATTCAAAAACATCGCCGCTGGAGCTGATGCCATGGCGCTGAAACACGGCTTAGACAAAGGCGTAGTCACCGTAGTTGATGCCCTCAAGAAAAAGGCGATTCCGATCTCCGGCAAGGAACAGGTAGCACAAGTAGCCACCATATCAGCCATTGATGAAAATATTGGTAACTTGATCGCTGAGGTCATGGAGAAAGTAGGCAAAGATGGCGTTATTACTGTAGAGGAAGGTAAGGGCCTGGAATTCGAAACGGAATATGTTGAGGGGATGAAGTTTGACCGCGGCTATATTAGCCCATACTTCATCACCAACTCCGAGCAGATGAGAGCAGAGCTCGAGGATCCATATATCCTCATAACGGACAAGAAAATTACTGCCATAAACGACATCTTGCCCGTGCTGGAGAAAATAGTCCAGACTACCAAGAACATCGTTATCATCGCCGAAGACGTTGAAGGAGAATCACTGGCCACACTGGTAGTAAATAAAATGCGGGGAACTATAAACCCCCTGACGATAAAAGCTCCTGGATTTGGTGACAGGCGCAAGGAAATGCTACAGGACATAGCTATCCTCACCGGTGGCACAGTTGTTTCTGAGGAAGTGGGGAGAAAGCTAGATTCCGTTACTCTGGAAGACCTGGGAAGGGCGCGAAGGGTGGTATCTGATAAAGACAACACCACCATTGTCGAAGGAAAGGGTAA
>CAZVCX010000081.1:0-10381 GCA_964626375.1 uncultured Dehalococcoidales bacterium
GGCGTCGCTGCCAATTCGGCTATTGTTAAGGCTCTTAACGATGTTATCTCCGCAAGAAGTGGGTATCGAGTTCAAATAACTGTTCCGGAAGACTATCTCCATGTTGAGGCAGAGGGAGCGGCGTTGCTCTCAGTGGGGAGAAATTCTAAGGTCACAGTTCTATCCAATATAGGTGAGGATAAACAGCATTATTTTGAAATGCCCCGCCTGAAAAAAATTGCTTCTCAGGGGAGTAACTCTCTGCATGAAATAGAGAAGGAGTGCACGGGTTATCTTGGCGTTGATATCGGGTCCACCAGTACCAAAGCTGCAATAATTGATGAGAGTGGTAAATCGGTTATTGCCAAGCACTATTTGATGACTGCGGGCAGACCGATTGATGCCATTAAAGAAGTCTTCAGGAAATTGCTTCTGAGTGGTTGCGGAAAGGTGAAGATAGAAGGTGTGGGTATTACTGGTTCCGGGAGATATATGGTGGGGAGCTTGCTGGGGGCAGATTTGGTTAAGAATGAGATAACTGCTCAAACGAGGGCAGCTACAGATTTGGATCCGGAAGCGGATATCATCGAGATAGGTGGACAGGATTCCAAGCTCGTGATCAAAAGGAATGGAGTTGTTGTTGACTATCAGATGAATAAGGCCTGTGCTGCTGGAACGGGAAGCTTCATTGACGAGCTGGCTGAAATGCTCGGCGTTTCTGTGACCAATGGTGAATTTGCCAGGCTGGCCTTCGCTGCACGATATACCATTGATCTTGGGACCAGATGTGCCGCTTTCATGGGGCAGGCAGTAGCTTCAGCCCAGCAGGATGGAGTTCCTCTGGAAGTGATAACCGCCAGTCTGGCTAACTCTGTGGCTAAGAACTATCTTTCCAAGGTAGTTGCCAACAGGAATCTGGGGAATAGAGTCATTCTTACGGGAGCGGTATTTTATAACCAGGCGGTTGTCTCTGCTTTTCAGCAGCTGCTTGAAGGAAGAACGATAATCGTGCCCGAGCACAAGGAAATCAGCGGCGCCATAGGTGCAGCCATGCTAGCAAAGGAGGAAACATCTGGGCGCGGGTCCAAATTCAAGGGCTTCCAGGAAGTGATAGACAGTCAATACAAGCTCTCTACCTTTGTTTGCAAGAGGTGCGATAACAACTGCACCATTACCAGGATGCAAATGCCAGACGGAGAGGTTTCTTATTTCGGCAGCAGGTGCGATCGCTATGATAGCATTACCAGTCATGCAAAGAAGGAACACTTCTTCGATAAGAGAGAGAGCTTGCTGTTTGGAGAATACCATGAAAGTACCGGTGCGGCGCCTTCCGTGGGAATTCCCCGGGCACTGCTGGTCTATGATTTCGCTCCGCTTCTCATCGGATTTCTCAATGCTCTTGGCGTCAGGTGTGTTATCTCTCCTCAGTCCAACAAGGAAATTATGGAGAAGGCCATTGAGTTGAGCTACAGCGATAGTTGCTTTCCCCTCAAGCTACTTCATGGGCACGCGGCGGTGCTGAGTGATGTTGATTATATCCTGTACCCCTCTGCAATTCGGATCGATAAGAAGGATGGTGACGAGGCTCAGATGTACTCTTGCCCTCTCGTTCAGGCATCGCCCTATATAATACGTCAGACGGTTGATTTGGGAGAAAGGTTACTCATACCCACGCTGGATTTTAGCCTGGGGTATTCTGATGTTATCAAGAATCTCACCGATGTTGCTCGCAAAATGGGGTTTAGCAGAAGCAAGGGGAGAAAGGCAGCCATGGCGGGCATTGAATCTCAAAGCAAGTTCGCTTTGGATCAGGCAGCTCTCGGGAAAAAGTTAATGAATCAGCTACATGAGGGCAACCAGCTGGGAGTAGTTATTTTTGCGAGGTCGTATATGTCACAGGATGCGGGAGCTAATCTGGGCATAGCTGAGAAGCTTGCTCAGCTTGGAGTAGTGCCTATTCCACTTGACTTTCTGCCTCTCTCCTCAGTTGATCCCAAGAAGTATTCGGATCGCCCCTACTGGTTCTATGAGGGCAAATATCTTGCTGGAGCTGAGATAACTGTCTCGGATCCACAGCTTTACGGGCTATGGCTAACGAACTTTGCTTGTGGCCCAAATTCCTTTATCCTTCCTGAAGTTGAGGATATCATGGGTGAGAAACCTATGGGTCAGCTTGAGATCGATGAGCACGCAGCCGAGGCTGGCATCGTCACCCGCCTTGAAGCGTTTGTTGATACAATACAGGGATTTGCTTCTTCTGCTGGCCAGCGTGAAATCCGGCCTGCCAGAGATATCCGTAGAGAGGTGCCCTTGCTGGAGAAATCGAGTAAGACATTTCTCATCCCGAATATGTCGGTGCATGCCGAGATCATAGGCAAAGCTCTGGCGTCCTATGGAGTCAAGACCATTGTTCTACCCGAGGCGGATGAACGCAACCTTTTCTATGCAGAAAGGGTAACTACGGGCGTGGAATGTCTGCCATATCGCGTAACTCTGGGAGGATTTCTAAGATTCTATTATGAGAACGGCAATAGCACTAAGGACGTGGAGGGCTTTATGGCTGGGGCGTATGGCCCGTGCAGGTTTGGGAAGTATGCTGGAGAGCAAATAACGACGTTCAAGAAACTCGGCATTGATCTCCCTCTACGAACTACTGTTTCCAATAATGGTTACGGTGATATGGACATAGGCGCTGAATTTATGCACTTCGCCTGGAAGTGCTGCGTTGCTGCGGATTATCTGCAGAGATTGCTCTGGCGAGCGCGCCCTTATGAAAAGCGAGAGGGCTTGGCTGACGCGCTGTTCGCTGAATATAGTGAGAGAATCTCCAATCATATTCCTCACAAGGATAACTTTGATAAGATCCTGCGACAGGCAACCTCGGACTTCAAGGATGTTATAGATCCTGAAATTCCGAGGAGGCCGCTTGTTGGCATCAATGGAGAAATTTTCTTGCGCTCCAATAAGTTCAGCAACGGCGATCTGGTAAAAGTCTGTGAAAATGCAGGGTTAGAAGTTACCGTTTCTCCCTTTGGAGAGTGGTTGAAGTACATTGCTCATAGGTACATCGAAGACGGCGTTAGAGATAGAAATATCATGAAGGTGTTGCGAGGCTATATAGTGGAAAGGATGCAATATCGCGATGAAGAATCGGTAGCCCAATGTTTTAGTGATCTCATCGATGAAAAGGAGCCTTCAACGAAGCACATATTGTCGTTATCGGAGCGATGGCTTTCTCCTCTATGTGGTAGTGAGGCTGTTCTGAGCATAGGTGCAGGGGTAGATTGCATGGAGAGCCCCAAATTTTCCGGCGTAATATCCGTTATGCCTCATGGGTGTATGCCCGGTGGTATCGTAGCTGCGATGTCGGAGAAGCTAAGTACAGCGTACCAGAAGCCATGGATTAATCTTACCTATGATGGCTTTATGGAAAGCAACAATCTCGAGAGAGTCAACAATTTTGCCGAAGTAATCAGGTTCTGTGGAAAGGACTCGGGCAAGTGAGTATATGAAAGGTATTATATCTTTTAAGTGGTTAGTAGTGGCCTGGGGGCGAAGGTGGTTTAAGGCATCGCATCGAGAGGTGAAGGGGTTATGTGGGGGAGGAGCTAGCACTTGCGGAAAATGAATGAAGGGGTAGCTATTGAGGGACGCTGTTTCTCTCGTTGACGCTGCAGATACTCTGTTTTTCTTGGTAGATTGTAACATGCTTGCGGTGCTACAATATCTCTGGCGCTGGCATTAATTTTCTGAACGTATAGGGAGGTTATATACTGAATATGAAAGTTATTTTCACCAAGGATATGCCTGATAAAGGAAAGGCAGGCGAAATAGTGGAAGTGAGCAGGGGGTATGCTAAGAATTATCTGCTGCCTCAAGGGCTGGCTGTGATGGCAACGCCAGGCAAAGAGAAACAGATAAAGCTTGAGTTAGAAAGCGTGTTACAAAGGGAGTCCATTGAGCATGCCAGATTTGAGGAGATGGCTGCGCAGCTTGAGGGCGCTGAAGTTCATATTCATGCTCAGGTTGGGTCTGATGAACGCCTCTTTGGTTCCGTTACCGCTGCTGATATAGCAGAAGAGTTGAGTAAAATGCTGGAGTACTCTGTTGATAAGAAGGATATAGAGATGGAAGGCCCTCTGAGGCAGACAGGTAGCTATACTGTGGGCGTTAATTTGTCTAAAGATATCAAACCAAAGGTCACTGTAGTTGTAGAGCAGTAGCTTAAAGTTGGTGGGAAGTGGTTATGGCAGAGGAAAAATTACCTCCTCACAATGTTGAAGCTGAGGAAGCAGTGGTTGCATCGGTGCTTATCGATCCTGATGCTATTATAAAGATCGTTACTTTTCTCGGGCCTGAAGATTTCTGGGAGGAAACGCACAATTTGATATATCAGGCCTGTCTTTCTCTCTATCAGCGCGAGGAAGCCATAAATCAGGTTACTGTAGCCAACGAGTTAGCTCGTCTTGGCAGGTTAGAGCAAATTGGTGGAGCAGCTTATCTGAGTTATTTGATATCCATTGTGCCCACTTCGCTGCATGTAGAATACTATGCCCAGATCGTATCCAGCTTGGCAATGATGCGACGGTTGATTGCGGCTGCCGGGCAAATTGCGGCTATCGGTTATGCGGCTGACCCGGATGTTGATGATAGCCTCAATAGGGCTGAAGACATTCTCTTTCAGTTACGCATGAAACAGGGCTCTCGTGATTTCGTTTCAATACGTGATGTCTTGAGGGGATATTTTGAAGAGGGATATCAGGAAGATCAACCACAGGAGAGGCAGGTAGTTCATCCTCTAATGGGGTTTGAGGGGCTAGATGGATTATTGAATGGGCTACAACAATCCGATTTAATTATCCTTGCAGCTAGACCGAGCTTGGGCAAAACAAGTATGGCCCTGAATATTGCTCGAAATGCTGCTCTCAATCAAGGTGCTCACGTTGCTATTTTTAGTCTGGAGATGTCTAGGGAGTCAGTGGTAGAACGCATGCTGTCATGTGAATCAGGAGTTGATTCTACTCACATTCGTTTCCGAAGGCTCTCTGGTGATGAGGAGGCCATGGTTTTTCAGGCTAGTGGAATATTGGCTGAGTTGCCTATATATATCGATGATTCTCCAATAGTGCGCGTTATAGATATCAGAAGCAAGGCGCAGAGGCTGCGATCAGAAAAGGGTATTGACCTCATCATTGTAGATTATTTGCAATTATTGCAGGGAGATAGCAAAAGGGAGAATCGTGTTCAGGAAATAAGCAATATAACACGTTCTTTGAAATTGCTGGCTCGAGAATTAAGGGTTCCCATGCTTGTTGTTTCTCAGCTCAGCCGCGCCGTAGAGAAGCGCGATTCTCATGTACCTCAACTGTCCGATTTGAGGGAGAGTGGCAGTATTGAGCAGGATGCTGATATTGTCATGTTTATCTATCGAGACGAAGTATATTATGATGAAGAAGAATGGAACCGAATGCATGATATTGAGCGGGAAAAATTTCCTCGTGGGCTGGCTGATATTATCGTGGCGAAGCACCGCAATGGCCCTATAGGGCAGGTTAAGTTATATTTTTCCAGCAAAACTGCTCGCTTTAGCGATCTAGAGCAAAAGGCTAGGGTATAGCATGATAGATATTTTTTCGACTTATATAGTGCCTAAAACACACGATGTCAACGAGCTTAAGGCCATGCTATACATTCTTTATCTAATTGATGCGAAAGGCGGCGCTGTTACCACCATTCGATATGAAGAACTATCTTCCTGCATTGCTGGCATGGATGGGATGAACGAAAAAGAGCTCCGACATGCCCTGGAGATGGCAATTGACCATGGGGTTTTGCAGAGGGTTAGTGTAGAGTCAGGGGAAGCTTTTGAGCCCGTTCCATCTCTAATCTCCAGGAGCAATATCTTCAACCTCTATGAACAAAATATAGGCATGATAACGCCCATGATGGCTGATGAGCTTAAGGAAGCTGAAAAAAGATATCCTGGATCGTGGATTGATCAGGCTTTCAGAGAAGCGGTGGCGCTAAATAAGCGCAGCTGGAGATATATTTCTCGCATTCTGGAGCGCTGGGCTAGCGAAGGCAAGGAAAGTGGAACCCATAGAAAAGATTATAAAGAGAATGGCCCTGACAAATACGTCAGGGGAAAATATGGACACCTCATCAAAAGGTAGCTCTCAGGTTAGTTTATCGCGTTCGAGTAGAGTGGAACGCAGTAAAGATGAGTGCCCTATCTGTAAGGGAACTGGTTTCGTTTACCCTGTTCTAGATTCGGGAGAAACAGATTTCAGTAGAGTGCAACCCTGTCAATGTCAGAAGTCTTATCTGCAGCAGGAGAAGTTGCGTTACCTGGAAAGATATAGCAATCTTGGCGCATTGAGCCGTTTCACTTTCGATACTCTATCTCCCGGAGGAAAGGGAGAGACCGCTTCTTGGGGTAATTTCTCTCAGATATACGATTTCGCCATGTCTTTTGCCATGGAGCCACGGGGATGGGTTTTTCTTTTAGGACCTGTAGGCTGTGGTAAGACACATATAGCTTGTGCCATTGCAAATTATCGTTTGGAAAAGGGGTATCCTGTATTTTATATTGGTGTGTCCGATCTGTTAGATCACCTGCGCTCTGCTTTCAGCCCCTCATCAGAACTGAATTATGACGAGTTATTTGAGCGAGTAAAAAAAGCGCCATTACTGGTTCTCGATGATCTCAATATGGAAAATGCTACTCCTTGGGCGAGAGAAAAGGTGGAACAACTTTTCCAGTACCGTTTCAACTCTAGCTTACCCACTGTTATTACCAGTGATGTGCCCGCAGAAACTCAGGGTGAACGTTTATATAAATACCTGTGTGATGAGGATTTTTGTCGGATATTTACAATTATTGCTGTTGCAGGAGCAGAGATGGACCGATCTCCCTTACAACTGGAAATGATCAAGAAGATGACATTCGATAGCTTTGATTGCCAGCGAATGAACTTATCTTTAGAGCAACGCCAAAATCTCAGGACAGCGTTTCAACTAGCTAAGGACTTTGCTGCCAATCCTGAAGGGTGGCTGATCTTTCAGGGTTTGAATGGTTGTGGCAAAACGCATCTAGCTGCTGCGATTGCGAATTATCAATTGGCTAAAGGGACTTCTGTCTTTTTCATCGAAGTTCCAGATCTTCTCGATCATCTACGCTCTACTTTCGGAGCGGAAAGCAAGGTGTCTTATGATAAGTTTTTTGAGAAAATTAAGACAGCGCCTCTTCTGGTGCTTGATGATTTTGGTCAACAGTCAACCACTCCGTGGGCGCAGGAAAAGTTGTATCAGTTAGTAAACTATCGCTATAATGCCATGCTCCCAACAATAATTACCATGTGTGCTTCATTAGAAGAAATTGAAGTACGGTGTAGTTCAAGGATGGTTGATCCTAGATTAAGCCTGGTGTTCAATATCACAGCTCCTGATTATCGTGGAGACGTAAACCCCATTCATAAAAACAGGTAGATAAATTTAACTTCGTTGCGGACGCGAGCCCATATTATAAATGGAACTGAAAACAAGAGCATCTCTGCTACTTCTCGACGGTAACGCATTAATCCATCGCGCTTTTCATGCCTTACCCCCCCTAACGGTATCCAGGACTGGAGAGATGGTAAATGCCGTTTATGGATTTACCTCTACTTTACTTAAGGCGCTTCGAGAGATGGAAGCTACTTACTGTGTTGTTGCCTTCGATTATCCCGCACCCACATTCAGGAAGAAGATTTTTGAGGAATATAAGGCACAGCGTCCCAGAACGCCGTCAGAGTTGGTAGGCCAGATAATTCGCTCACATCAGGTGGTAGAGGCTTTCAATATCCCTATTTTCGAAGTGAGTGGATTTGAGGCAGATGACATTCTGGGCACTTTGAGTCGGCAGGCCAATAATGCCAAGGGAGTTGAAACTACCATTATCACCGCCGACAACGATATGCTCCAGCTCGTATCTCCTGATGTCAGGGTGTATGTTCCTGGACGGAAGTTCAATGACGCCGTTCTCTACGATAGCGAAATGATAAAGAAGAAGTGGGGCGTTGATCCGCAAGCTATTCCTGATCTCAAAGCGCTGACCGGAGACGTCTCTGATAATGTGCCGGGCGTTTCTGGTATAGGGCAGAAAACTGCCGCTAGACTGCTGCAACAATTCGGCACGGTGGAGGAAATCTATAGTCGTATCGAGGAAGTTGCGCCGCAGAGAATACGGGATGCATTGCTGCTGGGTAAAGACCAGGTTTTGCTGGGAAAAGAGTTAACTACTATTGTAAGGGATGTCCCTATCAGCTTGAATTTAGAAGAGTGCAGGATAAATAATTACGATCGTGCGGCAGTATTCAATCTGTTTCAGGACCTGGAGTTTGCCAGATTACTTAATCGCCTGCCCCAGAATTTGGGTGAGCAAGAGTTGCACCGCTCTCCACATCCTTTTTATCCTGGTGAGCAAAGTGTGGTGGAAGATGAAATGGCGTTGCAAAGGGCCATAGACTCAATAAATACAGCAAAGGAATTTGTCATCAGAGTGGACCTCGGAGAAGGTAATGTTCATGGGCTAACTATATCGCCCTTTCAGGACAAATTGTTTTATATTCCATTGGAGATCGGTAAATTGCCCTTTAATTGCATGTCTCTTCGAGAAGTGGCCGCCAGGATCAAGCTGGTTGTAGAAGATCCCTCCAGGGGTAAAATTTCTTATGATGCTAAGCAGTTGCTATCGTTGCTGGCAAGTCAGGGTATAGAGATAAAAAATTTGAGTTTCGATGTAATAATTGCAGCACATCTCCTCGGTGAGAAGAAATTAAGCCTTGAGGAAATAACCTTTAACAAACTCGGCTTTGAGATGAAGCCCGGTAGCAATCGGGAGAAAAGAGTCTCGTTGATAGATTCTCTTTCTGTAGATGAAATTGTTGAATATGCTGCCACAAGTGCAGGAGTTATCTGGGAATTGAAAAGCAAGCTACAAGAGGAAATAAATCAGAAGGAGTTGGAAAAAGTTTTCTATGAAATAGAGTTGCCTCTCGTTCAAGTGCTGGTGGAGATGGAGAGAAACGGTATAGCGCTGGATATTGGTTTACTCCGTGATCTCTCTCACAATTTGCAGAGAGATATATTAACTCTAGAAGCAAAAATATACGACAGCGTTGGCTATTGTTTCAATATAAATTCGCCGCGCCAACTGGGAGAAGTCCTCTTTCAGGGCCTGAACTTGCCATCGGGTCGTAAAACCAAGACAGGTTATTCTACGGAAGCGCGCATACTGGAGTCGCTGAAAGGTGTTCACCCTGTAGTTGATTTAGTATTGCAATATCGTCAGTTGAGTAAACTAAAATCGACGTATGTCGATGCGCTCCCTGCTCTTGTCAACAGGGAAACAGGTAGAATATACACTACCCTCAGTCAGGTGAGTACAGCTACGGGAAGAATTTCTTCTGTTGAACCTAATTTGCAGAACATACCCACCAGGACTGAATTGGGTGGGAAAATACGGCAGGCTTTCATAGCTTCACCTGGGCATGTGTTGCTCAGTGCTGATTATTCTCAAATAGACCTTAGAGTTCTGGCACATCTTTCTCAGGATGAAGGGCTTGTCGCTTCCTTTGTTAATGACGAGGACATCCATAGAGCTACGGCTTCACGCCTCTTTAATGTTGCTCTTGAGGATGTTACACCAGAGATGCGATACAATGCCAAGAGAGTCAATTTTGGTGTCGTCTATGGCATGAGCAGCTATGGGTTAGAGCAGGCGACCAATTTTTCGCTGGCGGAGGCCTCTGAATTTATTGCGCTTTACTTCGACAGATATCCTGGAGTAAAGAAATACTTGGAGGGAACTAAAGAGCGGGCCAGGAAATTGGGCTATGTACAGACGTTGAAGGGACGGCGTCGTTTGCTACCCGAGATCAACTCCCCCAACAGGATGATAAGAGAAGCAGCGGAGAGAATGGCGATAAATGCTCCGGTACAGGGTACTTCAGCAGATATCATTAAGATCGCCATGCTTAATCTTTACGATGAAATGAAGAGGAGAACTATGCAGAGCAAGATGCTCTTGCAGATTCACGATGAGCTGCTTTTTGAAGTTCCAGAGGGAGAAATCGATGTTATGTGCTCCCTGGCTAACGAGATCATGGCACATGCTGTGGGTCTCTGTGTACCTCTCAAGGTATCACTTAAAGCGGGCAAGAATTGGGGAGAGCTAGCATAGAGATTTATTTATCCCTCTCTTGAGGTGAGAAAAGCGTGGATATCGTTGGCGGCTCTTCTAGCAGCTCCCATAGCACTGATAACCGTTGCTGACCCAGTGGCCATATCTCCTCCACACCATACCTTGGTCTTACTGGTTCTTCCCGTAGCTTCGTCGGTTTTAACTGTACCCCATTTGGTT
>CAZVCX010000082.1:0-2760 GCA_964626375.1 uncultured Dehalococcoidales bacterium
ATAACTTCAACATCGCCTCTGCGCGCCGCCAGGACTGCCCCTCGGACCGTCTCTCCTGGAGCAAAATCCCCCCCCATGGCATCAAGAGCCACTCTTATCCTATTACTATGAGGCACGATCTCACCTTTCACTTATCACCTTGACAGTAGCTTCTCCTGCAACTATCGTCTCTCCTCTCTGATTACGACAATTGAGGCCACAAGTTGCATATGATACACCATCTCTTTCTTCAATAGAATCAACTGTACCTGTAACGGTAACTTCATCTCCCGGGCGCGCGGGGGCCTTGAAGCGCATAGAAAGCTTACCGCCAGAAGACCAGTCCCAGCCAAAGGCCCGCAACATTATCTCCGAGACGTAAGAGAGGACAAGCATGCCATGGGCAATGGTACCGCCGAGTGCCGTACGCGCAGCAAAAGATTCGTCCACGTGAATGGGGTTAAAATCCCCTGAAGCCTCAGCGTAGAGGTTTATTTTATCCTGGGTAATATTCCTTACCACGGGAGAAAGTATTTTACCCAGGTATATCTCTTTGCTCATCTATTACATCTCAACTCTAAGGTGGCAATATTACAGTTGTCTTGCCCAACTGCACCGTGTCTCCATCCTCCCCCAAGACATCCATTTCCAGTACCATCATCTTCATCTGGCTACGAGATACCTTGCGCACCACCCGCGAACGACATTTCACTTCACTCCCTATAGCAACTGACTTGAAGAATTCCAGCTCCTGAGAAGCATGTATAGCCCCTGAGGGGAGAGAGATGACATCCATCATGGCCTTCATGGCATATGCCGCTATAGCCAGCTGAGGCACAAAGCCATCACCTTCACTCTCCACCGCCTCCAGATATCGAGAAACAAGAGCAGCATCCAGAACATAGCTGGCAACGGGAAACTCATATCCAGAGCTCAACTCTGAGAAAGTTATACCAGTACCTTCTCTCTTTTCTTCATACATAAGCTATATTCTAGATGGCCAGCCAAACACTACATCGCTATACAAGGCACAAACATAAAAGATATAATTAACACCAACTCATAGCAGTTGTCAATATTTCGAAGTGTATTATAGCAAGTTCATAAGCAAAGGTTGCATGTTATTCTCAATAAAGCTCTTATTCCTATGGACATTTATAGCTTGCTGAGAGAAAATCTAGGCGAAGCCGTTAGCAGAAACAAATCCAGTGCCATACTCCTGTCAGGAGGAATCGATACCAGCATCCTGGCCCTGCTGGCAAAGCCAGAGAAAGCTTTCACAGTGGCATTGGATAATTTCTCCGCACCTGACATCAGTTACGCAGAGAAAGTATCCTCTCTGCTCAAAATGGAGCACCACATCAGGAAATTTAGCGTGGAAGAAGCCCTCCGTGTTCTTCCGGAAGTAATACGCATATTGAAAACGTTTGACCTTGCCCTCCCCAACGATCTATCCATATACTTCGCCCTAAGTACGGCAGCAGAAAATAATGTTCACTCTGCGATAACAGGTGATGGGAGCGATGAACTCTTCGCAGGTTACTCCTACATGGCCAACCTCTCACCTCCAGAATTAAAAAGATACCAGAGAGAAATTTCAGAGCACTGGAATTTCTCCTCTGGCATCCTGGGCAGAGCTCTCGGCATTGAAGTGAAACAGCCCTTTCTGGATAAAGAGTTCGTTCAATTTGCCCTGGAGATGAGCCCTGAACTTAAGATAAGGGGGAAAATCGGGAAATACATACTGAGGAAGAGCTTTGAGCACTTAATGCCAGCAGATCTGATCTGGAGGAAAAAAGAGCCAATAGAATGCGGCTCGGGATCCACAGAGCTTCACCACATCACCGATGCCATGATTTCCGACGAAGAATTCCTCCGGTCAAAAAAGGAAACGGGCATATCCTTTATTAACAAGGAGCATTTGTTCTACTATCGCATCTATCGAGAAGTAGTGGGAGAAATTATTCCTGCCAGCGCAGGTACTCGCAAGTGCCCATGCTGTGGAGCAGAAATCGGCAAATTCCACTGCTCCACCTGTGGTCTTTCCCTACCTCTTGCACATTTATAGTCACTCATGATCACGACAAGAGAGACGAACTCTTATCTATCGGTAAATTACGCAACCTCAACTTCAAGATAGCAAGAGCACTTACCTCATCCCTTTATCCGAATGGGAATGCCTGAAACCAGAAATAGCACTTCATCGGCATGGCGGGCCATGCACTGATTAACTCTGCCCAAGCAGTCACGGTAAAGGCGCCCCAACTCACTTTCAGGAACAAGCCCCAGCCCGACTTCGTTGGAAACCACAATGAAAGTGCCCTTATATTCATCGATGCAATCGATCAGATTCCCTACCTCTTCCTCCAGACGCCTCTCTATTCCAGAAGCCCTCTCATCGTATCTCGATATAGCAGCATCTCTCCCTTCGTAGTGAGTCAACACATTGGATACCAGCAGCGTTAGACAATCGAGAATAATCACTTCAGAATCAGCAAAGTGTCCTCTAAGTCTCTTGCCCACTTCGCTGCTCAACTCCAGAGTCCGCCATTGTTCAGGACGAACTTTTCTGTGCTTCTCAATTCGCACAGCCATCTCAGCATCGAGAACCTCGGCAGTAGCCACAAATAGCACCCTTCCTCCCTTCTCCACCGCCATATCCTGCGCCAGCGAGCTCTTACCACTGCGGCCTCCACCAAGAAGAAAAATTAGTTTTTCAGCCATGCAAACAACTCCTCATCAAACAATAATCCTGAAGCCATTCCTCTGATTACATCACAG
>CAZVCX010000083.1:0-3037 GCA_964626375.1 uncultured Dehalococcoidales bacterium
GCAATTTTAGGATCTGAATTACATGAGAAGAATAAGAGCTAGTTTGCTGTTTCTGGTTCTGGGGCTCGTTTTCTCGCTGGCCTGTTCAGGCACCATGGCCGATCCTCCCGAGACTTTCTTTGATGATTCAGGAAGGAGAGTTGATTTAGAAGGCGTGCCGCAAAGGATCGTCTCTTTGGCTCCTTCCAACACGGAAATATTGTTTGCTCTTGATTTGGGCAGCAATGTCGTAGGAGTAACGGAGTATTGCAACTATCCTCCTGAGGCTCTGGAAAAAGCGAAAATAGGTGGATATTCTACGCCGGATATCGAAAGAATAGTTGCTCTGGAACCTGATCTGGTGTTGGCTGAAAGCAGGCACTCTGAAGAGGTTGTTCCCGCCCTGGAGGATAGAGGCCTGACGGTGTTTACTCTGGCTCCTGATGACCTCAGCGGTATACTGGAAGATATCATCAAGGTAGGCAAGATAACGGGCAGTGGGAAAGAAGCGACTGAGCTTGTGGCCCAGATGGAAAGTAGAATTGAAGAGGTGAAGGATAGAGTTAGGGATATCGAAGAGAGACCGGAAGTCTTCTTCGTTACCTGGCATGATCCATTGTGGAGCGTTGGTTCGGGGACCATCATCCATGAGTTAATTGAGGAGGCAGGTGGGAGTAACATTTTTTCTGATATCTCGGGGCATGTAGCAATTAATCTGGAAGAGGTTATTGCCCGCGATCCCGTAGTAATTATTACCTGTACCGGGCATGGAGAAGCAGGTGGCAAGCCCTTCGAGTGGGCTATGAGCGAGCCGCTGCTTGAGGTTACGGAAGCTAGGCAGGGGAGTAGAATATACCAGCTTGACGCTGATCTGGTTAACCGCGAAGGGCCAAGGGCTGTTGATGCGCTGGAGTGGTTTGCTCACTTCATACATCCCGAGATCTTTGCTGAGCCGCAGGAGACGGCAAAGTGAAAGTTTTTTCTTCATGGAGTGGAGGTAAGGACTGTGCTCTGGCAACTTACAGGGCGATGGCGCTGGGGCATGAGATTTCCTGCCTCTTAAATTTTGTCTCTGAAGACGGCGAGAGGTCGAGATCTCATGGAATTCTGGCTGATGTCATGGCGCTGCAGGCAGAGGCCATGGGTATACCTCTAGTTCGGGTAAAGACATCCTGGGAAGACTATGAAAAGAGCTTCAAGAACGTTGTGGCCGAGCTCAAGGGCGATGGTATAACAGGAGGCGTTTTTGGAGATATGGAACTGGCCGAGCACAGGGAATGGATAGAAAGGGTCTGTGGAGAGGTAGGAGTAGAGGCCCTTTTGCCTCTCTGGGGAGTGGAGTCCAGAGAGTTGCTGCATGAATTTCTGGGGGCGGGGTTCAAGGCGATGATAGTTGCTACAAGATTGGAGAAAGGTCTTCTGGGCAAAGTACTTGATGAAGTCCTCGTGGAGAAGATCGTAGGGCTTGGGTCTCATCCTTGTGGAGAAGGAGGAGAATATCATACTTTCGTTGTGGCGGGGCCCTTTTTTAAGCGGAGGCTGGTAGTTATTCCGGGTAGTAAAGAAAGCCGCGACGGCGTGTGGTTTCTGGACATCGCAGCTGAGTTGCAGTAATTATCACGTGCAGGGGGTTATCATGAAGGCAAAGGGATTGATCCAGGTTTATACGGGTGATGGCAAGGGAAAGTCCACTGCAGCCATCGGCCAGGCGGTTCGGGCTGCCGGTCAAAACTTCAAGGTTGGCGTGGTTACCTTCTTTAAGAACCCGGACGCATTTGGCTGTGGCGAGTGTATTTCCTTGGAGAAGATCGGAATAGAGAGATTTGTCTTTGCCAGGAAACATCCTCATTTTTACAAGGGGATTAGCTTTGACGAAGTTCGGAGGGAATGCTTGAAAGGAGTAGATTTCATTGAAGAACTCTTCTCTGATGAATCGTGGGATATGCTGGTTCTGGATGAAATGAATGTGGCTGTTCATGGAGGATTTTTGCAAGAGGAGGAAGTTTTATCTCTCCTGAAGGCCAAGCCGGAAAAACTCGAGCTTGTTTTGACTGGTCGAGGAGCTACGGAGGGCATCATTGATCAAGCGGATCTGGTAAGCGAGATCCACAAGGTAAAGCATCCTTATGAGAAGGGGATACAGGGGAGAAAGGGCATTGAGTATTGATACGGCTTCTGAGGGTCTGTTCCTGAAAAAGACTTTACCTTGGATGCGTGGTTTTATATATGAAGTTTATTTCTAGAGTTTGACAATGTTACAGGCGACTTCGAGACAGGTGAGCGAATTTGTCGTGCCGTATGCTATTCACTGGAGGAGCCGGGTTTATGCTGCGATAGGGCTTTTTGGATTGCTCCTGCTGGTGATCGTGTTTGCCATTGCCCTGGGGAGCGTGAAGATACCTTTTTCTATCTGTTTTCACGTACTCTTTTCTTCTCTGCCTTTCTTTAATGATGCAGTGCCGAGCTGGCAGGGTCTTGATACAGCTACTCTGTATACAATAATTCTGGATATCAGGCTGCCACGAGTTCTTCTGGCGGGTTTGGTGGGAGCGGCCCTGGGGGTGGCTGGAGCCACTTATCAGGGGCTATTCCGTAATCCACTGGCTGATCCCTATTTACTTGGCGTGGCATCTGGAGCGGGGTTGGGAGCTACCATCGCTTTTCTTATTCCCTTTACCTTCTCATGGATGAGTTTTGGTGCCGTTCCGCTTTTCGCTTTCATCGGTGCTGTAGGAGCCGTAATGGTAGTCTATTCGCTTGCTCGCGTTGGCAAAACTCTGCCGGTAACCACTCTCATACTGGCGGGAGTGGCCCTGGGGGCTTTCCTTTCCTCGATCACTTCCTATCTTATGACTACCTGTGGGGAGGAGTTACATGGAATTGTCTTCTGGCTGATGGGAGGGCTTTCCCTCACCAGGTGGTCTGAGGTATTGACGGTTTTCCCCTGTGTTCTGGTCGGCATTGCCATTATCTATCTCCATGGGAGGCCTCTCAATGTGATGCAGCTCGATGAAGAGCAAGCTCAGCAGCTTGGTATAAATGTGGAGAGAGTTAAGAT
>CAZVCX010000084.1:0-7588 GCA_964626375.1 uncultured Dehalococcoidales bacterium
CCCCTGGCACTTATGGCTTAGTTAAAAGCACTGATATATCTTCAGGGCATATCAAGCTAGACACAGTTGTCACTGACACTTATGGCTTAGTTAAAAGCACTGATATATCTTCAGGGCACATCAAGCTCTCATCCACAGTGAAAGACGGCGAATGGTATAACGAGAACGGAGTTGAGATCGACGCAGCCCATGGAATAAATATCTACGGTGAGGACAGCGCGTTTACTACTCGAGCGTCGAAGTATGGAACTATTCAATGCAAAGTGGACAGTGGCGGGCGGATAGTCGCCGGTGGCGGAAACGTTACTCTCAGTGAGGACGGCATAACAATTGAGGGGCAGGACATTATCTTTCAGAATGGCAGCGCCAAGGGCTATGTATTTATGAACTGGACTAACGGTATAACTATCTCCTCTGCATACGGCATTAACTTAGCCTCAATTACAGGAAGCCACGGCATCCGTTCTGCTGGACACGAACTCTACTCATGCGGCTATACAGATCATGCCTGGTCCCAGGTGGTCGGTAAATATCTGTTTGCTTCGGATGGAGCAGTCCATTCTTACCAGCACCATGACGATCTGGCTTTACTCAAGGCCATTAAAGCCAAGCCAAACAAAGAGGGTAGAGACTCGCTCGACGCCTCTAGCTTGCCAGAGGAGCTCGTTGTTACCAATGAGCAAGGAGAGAGATACGTTAACCTCGGAGGCTTGCAGGGACTGAACCTGGGCATAGCGAAAGCGCTTTTAGCCAGAATAGAAGCGCTGGAGGAGAGATTATGAGAAAAGCATTGATAGCCGTAATAATAGGTATAGCCGCCTATGTATGTTATTGGCTGTATATAGCCAGAGCATGCCCCACCTGGTGGTTTAATATCCTGTATTAAAGGAGAGTAAATGGACATAGAGAAAGAACTGGACAAGGCCAACCAGGAACGCAACGAGATAATTGAGCGCATTAACGAGCTGGACCGCCAGAAGCAGGGCCTCCTCCAGGAGGCGCTCAGACTGGAAGGCGAAATACGGGTCCTTAAGAGGTTGTCCGATGAATGAAGGTAAAGTAAGAACGGCAGTCAGGCCAGTCATAGTCATTTTTCTAACGTTCACTCTCTGTGTTGGGGCGATAGCGCAAGCAGCTGGTTGGGCAGAATTACCTGCATGGTTTATGGCAATGGCAATTCCTGCTGTGGCAGAGTGGATAGGCGAAAGGGCAGTAATGAGGGCTCGTGAGAAAAAAGACTAGCATATTGCACATAGCATGCGGGGCAATAGCCATACTGGCGCAGGTAATGCTACAGCATAATACGGGCGCTCTTCTCGTCGTTAGCTTTGGTCTGTTTGAGTTCTGGCAGGAATATAAAACTCATGATTCAGGATGCTTGGACTTCTGGGAATTTCTGGTCGGCATGGTCAGTGCTACCGTTATAATATTGATTCTTCATGCAATCACACACGCCTTAATATAAACACCCTTTCTCGCGCAAAATTGAAGGCCAACTTGGCCATAGGAGGCGATATGGAATGAACCCGTATTTTGAGAAAGCCGAGCAGACGGATGATCCTCTAGTCAGGCGATTGTTTATAGCGAAAGGGGAAGGGTTGAACCAGGGCCTCACATATCGCAAAGAGGAATTTAATAAACTGAGCGCACAGTTCGACCTATTGCAGAAAGATTTTAAGGCGCTCAAGAAGCAGATCAGAGATTTTGAGAGATCCTGGGTGAGGGAAATTCAAGATTTACAAGGTGGGCACCATGCAGTATAACGTAGATATTATTGCAATAGCAGCGATTTTGCTTACTAATATAATCGGCTGGGCCTATACGATCGGAAAAGCCTCGGAGAAAGCGAAGGCGGGAGATCGCGCCAGAGAGGCCCTTGCTGTTATTGTGGAGTCTCTCCGTGGCCAAGTAGCGAGCCTGGATCAAAAGAATGGTATCCTCGTTGTGAAAGTGCAGGCGATCGACGACACACTCCACAACGGGATTGTTTCCAGGATTAACTCATGGATTGAGATACAGGCCCGCATGGACGAGCGCCTGAAAGACCTGGAAGAGAAGCAATAGAGGATCGCAATGATGCCGATGCGTCGCCTACGGGCGGCGCGCTCTTTTTTTGTCCAGATTATTTTACCGTATAATTCCATTTTTGCAAGCCCTCCACAAAAGAAAGTAAACCACCCCTTGACAAAATGGAATCAGGGAGTATAATGGAAGGTAGAAAACATGGAGTGTAAAGAAACTAAAAATGGAGTGTAATCTAATAAAGGCAGTCGAGCAGGAAAGAATATCTCGCGGCCTCAGTCACAGAGAGCTCAGCCAGTTACTGGGAATCCATGAGTCGATGTGGCACAGAGTCCGGACCGGTAAAACTCCGCCTCGCGCTAAATTCCTCACGAGCGTAATGCGTCATCTCCCGGGATTAGCGCTCTATGTTATTGACTACCTGAGGGAGGAGTAATGGCAGCTGATTGTGGGCGCCGACGCAACCTGGAGGAGATACTAAGGCAACGGCAATCTCTGGAAACAACAAAGGGGGAACGGACATACCGAATAATCAAGTAGAGCTCCGGAGATTGTGGGAGCGCCGAAGGTCGATCGGTAAATTAAGTTAGAAGGCAGGGATTAAGCCAATCCCTGCCAAAGGGGGTAAGCAGCGTTTATATTTTCATAATACATCTAAAGGAACTAAAAGTAAAGTAAGGAGGAGATATGAAGAGCATTACAGCAAGCCATGAGCCCGCACTGGACGAGATATTCCAGGAGGGAAGCTGGAGAACACACCTGGATATATCTGTAACAGGATCCACGGGGAGGCTTTTGGGAATCAAGCCGAAGGTAGGACATTCTATGCCTCCCCGATACATCGAGGCCCTCGTTGAAGCAAACACCAGGCCGTACCTGTTCAACTCGGTGTATGGCAACGGTCCTGAGCTGTTGTGCGATATCCCGGAGCCAGTACAGCACAGCAGCAACGATGATATCTTGCATTTTCTGTTGGAACGAGTGCAGGAGATCGGATTGCAAAATCCCTGGGGCGACGATCCCCTGAGTGGGGGACAGGATAAGCTCCTGCGCACCGAGGCGGCCAGGGATGGCTATGACAGAGCTATTGAGCTGGTCAGTAATCTAATCCATGAGGAGATAGGGAAATGACAGAGATAGAGGAGGATAATAATGGAAAGTAACGAATTATTCACGGAGCAAGAGGAAGAACAATATACATTACCTGCTAACACGTTAATCTCATTGGCAGACGAGGTGGAACAACGCCTCGATGCAATGAACAAGATCAAACGGGTGGCCTTAAAGTTAACCAACAAGCATGATTGGATAGCTCAGAACGGGAAGCCATATCTCCAGGCCAGTGGTGCGGAGAAGATCGCACGGCTTTTCGGGGTTTCCTGGCGTATATCCGAACCTGTCCAAGAAGATCTAGCAGGTGGACATTTCAGTTTCACCTACAAAGGGGAGTTCTCTCTCCAGGGGGCAACCATTGAGGCGATAGGGACTCGCAACAGCAAGGACGGATTTTTCAGTAGAGGCGGGAAGCTACCAGCCTCGGAGATTGACCGTGGCGACGTAAAGAAAGCCGCATATACTAATCTCCTGGCCAACGGCATCACCCGTATCCTGGGTGTTCGTAACTTAACGTATGACGATCTCGAAGAATACGCCGGCATATCCCAAAACCAGGTAACCTCAATCAGCTACAGCAAACCGCCGATGCAGCAATTTGCTCCGCCAGTAACATCCTCAGGTACAAATCCTTCACCACCCTCAGAAGCACAAATCAAGGGGATATATACCAGATTGGCTAAATTGGGCATCGAGGGCGACGAGTTACGGCATGCCACAGTTTCGGAAATCGCAGGAACAGAGGAACAGATTACATCTATGGCTCAACTTAGCAAAAGCCAGGCTAGCGCCGTAATTGAGCGGTTAGAACAGGAGTTAAGGAGTAAGGGTAATGATAATTGAGAGGGTGCTGGAAGCCAAAGAGAGAAAAATTAAACAATGGCCGGTGCGAAGCAACCGCGCCAGTGAGCTAGGCCACGAGTGCGAACGCTATCTCGTACTAAACAGGACGCGCTGGCAGGAAAAGGAATTGCACGATGCCCGGCTCCAGATGATCTTCGACCTGGGCAATATATTCGAGCAGCAGGTTTTATCAGATTTGAGGGAAGCAGGATTTACCGTCTTGGAGCAGCAACGCTCTTTCTCGTGGGGCAAGTACCAGATTACAGGCTCTATAGACTGCAAAATAGCGATCAATGGATACGCTTACCCGACAGAAATAAAATCTGCTGCGCCTGGTGTATTTGCGACGATCAACTCGATTAACGACATGCGCAATCATAAATACCATTATATGCGTAAATACCCTGCACAGTTGACGCTCTATTTGCTCATGGACGGTAAAGACCGCGGATTATTCCTATTCAAAAACAAATCCACTGGAGAGCTCAAGGAGATTCCCATGGACCTGGACTATGACTTTGCTGAGTCGTTAATCCGCAAGGCGGAGAGTATCAATGCACATGTAGCTAACGGGACATTACCCGATCAGATTGAGTACGACGAGAACATTTGTGGCGATTGTCCATATCGGCATATATGTTTACCTGAGCGTATCGGAACAGAGCCTGAGATCGTGAACGATGAGGGTCTGCTGGATCTGGTCCAGCGCTACGAGGAATTAAAGCCGGGGGCAAAAGAGTTCGACGAGGTTGATAAACAAATCAACGAGATAGTGAAAGGTCGAGAGAAAATTCTGGTCGGGGATTACTTCATCGAGGGCAGGTGGTACGACAGGAAATCATACGAGATACCTGCTGAGGTAAAAGAACAATACGTCTCAATTTCCCAGGCTTGGCGCAAGAAAATTATACGGGGATAATCTCCATGCAGCTTAAAGATCTACTAAACAGGTTTCAGAGAGTAAGGAGCATCGGGCAGGGTGAATATGAGGCGCTCTGCCCTGCCCATGCCGACAAAAATCCTTCTCTGCATATAACAGAGAAAAACGGGAAGATTTTACTGCATTGCAAAGCGGGATGCAAAACTGAGGATATTGTACGAGAGCTGGGGATTTCCATGTCTGACCTGTACCTGGCGCCGCAGGTAATAACCACTACAGCAAAAATCCCGGAGAAGCTAATCGATACCTACGACTACAAGGACGAAGCAGGCAATTTGTTATTCCAGGTACTACGCTACGAACCAAAGACGTTCAAACAACGGTGTAAAGACAGCGAGGGAAATTGGACCTGGCGACTCAACGGAGTAAGACGGGTCCTATACCACGTAGACAATCTGGTAAACGCAAACCCTGACACTCCCATCTATCTAACTGAAGGGGAAAAAGACTGCGACAATCTCTGGATGCAGGGCCTGGTAGCGACTACCTCACCCGGGGGAGCGCAGGCCTGGCGCGACGAGTACGCAAACGCACTCGCGGGACACAAGGTTGTTCTTATTCCAGACAACGACAAGCCGGGCCTGGAATACGCCAGGACAATTGCAAAATCACTGAAAAATAAAGCATCGGTAAAGGTTATCCTGCTAGACGGCGTTAAGGATGTAAGCGATTGGTTAGATAATGGCGGCCTCCCCGACGATCTGCCAGGCATGGAGCAGGACATTTCCGTTCTATTCTCCGACGCGGCTCCTCGGTACTCTATGAGTAATGGGGCGATCGAATGGCAAAAGCGCATCAATGAGCATAGCCTGTTATTCAGAGCGGAGAACACCACTCGCGAGCGCATCGGCATTCATTCCCGAATATCGGTGATCAGCAACTATAATGTCTTAGGTTGGTCCTACTTCAATATAGAGCGCAGCGAGGCCAGAAAGTCCCTGGCTAGCTCTTGCGCAACGCGGGCCGATAAACAGCTATTGAAGGACTATCCCCTATTGGACTTACAACGGGACCTGGACGCCTTCACGCATGGCCTATGGGCATATCACGTAGGCCAGCAGCTCCCCGAGATCATGAGCGGCGACGGCGGGAACCACCTCATCACATATCTTCTCAAACCTCACGTCCTCGATGGCGGCGGGACAATTCTGTTTGCGCCACCAGGCAGGGGAAAGTCTTACTCGGCGCTACTCTGGGCCGCTAGTATCCATCACGGAGTAAATCGCTTCTGGTCCACCACCAAGGCGCCTGTGCTATTCATCAACCTGGAGAGGTCCAGGCAATCGGTACAGCGCCGGTTAGGTAAGGTTAACCAGGTATTAGGCCTGCCCGCCAATGCGGAACTGCCCGTACTCAACGCGCGAGGCAAAAGCCTGAACGATGTTGTACCGGCATGCCAGGAGTTTATCTCAGAACACAATACCAGGGTGATTTTCCTGGACTCAATCTCACGCGCGGGCTTCGGGGACCTTAACGAGAATAAGCCTGTGAACACGATTGTTGACGCGCTATCAAACCTGAGTGAGACTTGGGTTGCACTAGCGCACACTCCCAGAGCTGATAAAAGCCATGTTTACGGCTCAATCCACTTCGACGCTGGAGCCGATCTGATAGTGCAGTTAAACTCGGAGCTCAAGGACGACGGCACCCTGGGGGTAGGCTACCAGTCAACAAAGCAGAATGACGCGCCACCGGGGGGACAGGAAATTTTTGCAATGACGTTCAATGAGTATGGTTTATCTGCTGTGCGCAAAGCAAAGCGATACGAATTTCCTCAGATCGAGGAGAACAAGCGGACAAATACCATTACCGCGCTTGAGGAATACATAACCTGCCAGGACGCAGCAGAAACAACCGCTAGTCAGGCAGCGCTGGACCTGGGGATTGACCGAACGGTAATCACAAAACTATTACGCCACAGCGGGAAATTCGAGCCCTCGCGGACTGAAGGCCATAATAAATTCTACACACTGAAAGGAGACGCATGTCAAAGCTAAGAATACCCGTGAGGGAGGGCGAGAGCGCAAGGCGCCGCAGCAATGGGAGGCTACATGGGCGGTAAGTTTAGTCGAGATAAAGGACAGCGAAGCGAGCTGGAGATCACGCATTTCCTGGGGTCCAACTTCCAGAAAACAAGCCAGGCCGGCGTAGCCTGCCCTGACGTATCCTCGGATTGGGCCGTCATAAGCGTAAAGAATCATGCGAAGCCTATCTCACTACACGAATGTTTGGATGAGATCAAAATCCTGGAAGCGCAAGCCCCAGGTAAGCAACACTTCATGGCGGTTAAGGTTGACCATAAATGGCTTGTTGTCCAGCGTGCAGAGCAGTTCAGGGAGTATAGGTGCTAGCAGATAGTTTTCCTATGTGGAGGGTCAGTCGAAAACGGGAGGGAGAAATAAAATACAGGGGGTGGTCCCTAGCCAGAGATTCACACCATATTGTATTGTGAAGGTGGGAGGGAGACGAACAGCCCTCCCACCGGATAAAGGAGATTGGATGGCGCCTGGTGATAAAAATTACAATGGAGAGACGGAAGTGGCGATGGAGTACGTTGCGCAAGCTGGTTACGCGGCACACCAGTTTACTTTCATTGACTTGTTTGCCGGAATAGGCGGACTGAGAAGTAGTTTTGAATCGCTGGGTGGCAGATGCGTCTTCACCAGTGAA